>CAJOPJ010000185.1 GCA_905236325.1 uncultured Selenomonadaceae bacterium | reverse complement strand
CGCCTCGATAGTTCCTGCAGAAACTTCATCTTTCAACTTCGCGTAACAGGTTGCCAAAATTCCGCGCGACATTGGAACTAAATGCGGAGTGAAATTTATTATAACTTCTTCGCCGCCTAAATCTTTTAAAGCCTGTTCAATTTCAGGCGTGTGTCTGTGGTGTGCAACATTGTAAGCCTTGAAGTTGTCATAGAGTTCAGGGAAATGATTTCCAAGTTTTAAGCCGCGCCCTGCACCACTAACGCCGGAGGCTGCGTCAACAATGATTGAATCTGATTCAACTAAATGATGTTTAACAAGCGGCGCAAGTGCCAAAATCGACGCTGTAGTAAAACAGCCTGCATTGCCGATAATTTTTGCAGCTTTAATTTCTTCGCGATAAAGTTCAGCCAGACCATAAACTCTGGGCGCATTTTTGTGTATATGTTCAATTTTGTACCATTTTTCATAAACAGCAGTATCGCTGAATCTGTAGTCTGCGCCAAGGTCGATAATTTTGCAAGGCAAATTTTCAAGTTTCTTACCGACAGTCATAGCGTGACCGTGAGGCAAAGCGATAAAAATAAAATCGCTTTCTGCGCCGATAACTTCAATTCCTTGCATACTTTCCAATGTCATATCACAAATTCCGCGCAGGTGTGGATACAGTTCAGAAATTTTTTTGCCGGTGGAGCTTTCTGATGTGATATGTACAATTTCAACTTCAGGATGCTTAAGTAAAATTTTCAACAGTTCTGCACCTGCGTAACCTGTCGCTCCGATTATGCTAACTTTCAAGATATTTCCTCCTCACTAAAAATTTAAAAGCTTTTTTAACCAATTCAAAATCATTCTGAAAAAAGATCTATCGTTGTCGTCATCATTTGAAGTATTTAAAATTGCACTTGCATTTGTATTTGTATTTTGTTTATTGTTAAGTGATTTTGCAGGGTGTGGTTTAACATTTGCAAAACCATAATCCAACAAGTAAACAGAATCATGCCACATCAGTGCGCTATTCAAAACAACAGCTACAAGTTGAATATCGCCGCGCTTGGCGGCAGTGACAAGACAACGCCCTGCAGCTTGAGTATAGCCTGTTTTTACGCCATTTGCGCCGCGATAAATTTCTAACAGGCGATTTTCAGAAGTGAGCATTTTATCATCGCCGTGAAGCCAATTATAAACACCTTGACGGCGGCTTACAATTTCAGCAAATTTTGGCATCTGAAAACCACGCGCCGCCATTAAGGCTAAGTCGTGCGCAGTTGTATAGTGATTTTCATCAGGCAAGCCGTGCGGATTATTGAAGTGCGTATTTGTCGCCCCAAATTGTTTTGCGCGAATGTTCATTCTGTTCACAAATTCAGAAACTGAACCTGCGCAGTGTTCGGCAACAGCACAAGCCGCGTCATTGCCGCTAAGTAAAATCATACCTTCCAAAAGTTCGCCGAGTGGCATTTTGTCATTAACTTCCAAGTACAGACTACTGCCCTCAACGCCGAACGCATTTTGACTGACTGTAACAATTTCATTCAAGCCGCCGTGCTCAAGTGCCATAATCAAAGTCATTAACTTAGTTGTGCTTGCGGGGAACATTTTATTGTCAGCATTGCGCTGATAAATAATTTCGCCGGTGTCTGCGTCCATAACAATAGCGGCAGTTGCGCTGACTTGCGGCAATAAATCACCTGCAGGAGCTGTGCGTGGATTATTTAAGCGCGTCATTGTTACACCTTGATTTAAACCTGAATTGCTTGAATTTAAATCTGTAGCAGGATTGGAAATTTGTGCTTCGCCAGTAGATGCCATTCTGTCAACAAAATGCTGAGCTTTGCAAATTGAAAATTGAAAAATTAAAATTGCGATTATAAAAATCAATTTAGTAAAGTTTAACATTTTCAGCTCCCAGTAAATTTTTTAAATCTACCAGCGCGGATAGCGAAATTTTTTGATTAAAAAGCTTTCTCCATTTGCCATGCTGATTTAAAAAAATTTTACAGTTTCCATCGTGATTTTTAAAAATTTCCCCTAGTTTATCATAAGTTGCAGGATTTTCAAACTGTGTTGTTACAATCAAATAAATTTCCGGTGAATAATTTTCCGCACTGAAAAATTCATCGGCAAAAATCTTTGCAACAAAATTTTCAGTATCAACTTTGCCTGTGACAACAACAACTTCTTCCGGCAAAATTAAGTTCATGCAGTCTTGAAAAACGCGCGGAAAAACTACAACATTCAAACTGTCGGAAAAATCTTCCAAAGTTAAAGTCGCCATCATATCGCCTTTTTTGGTTGTGAATCTTTTGGTTTCAGTGATAATTCCGCCAACTTTAATGCGCTTACCTTTAGGTACGTCGCCGGATTTTATTTTTTTCAGACTGACTAAGCCGGAAAATTTTTCTGCATAAGAATCCAGCGGATGTCCTGACAGATAAAAACCGAGTGCGTCTTTTTCTTGCACCAAAATTTCAGCTTTAGGACGCTCCGGCACAAGTGGCAAATCAAATTTAAGTTCTTGAAAATCGTCACCGAAAAGTCCGACTTGTCCGCTTTCAAAATCGCTGCGACTTTTTTTGCCTTCGTGGAAGGTTGAATCCAGCGACTCCAAAAGCGCAGTTCGACGCGTTGTAATTGAATCAAAACAACCTGCCTTAATTAAATTTTCAAGAGCGTGTTTTGTGAAGTCTTTAAGTTTGACGCGTCTGCAAAAATCCAAAAGCGACTTAAATTTTCCGCCGCGTTTGCGAACTTCAACAACGCCTGAAATAGCAAATTCACCAACATTTTTTATTGCCGAAAGCGCAAATCTGACTTTGCCTTCTTCAACTTGAAAATGAACGCCGCTTAAATTTATGTCAGGAGGCAAAACTTCAATGCCCATGGCGCGTGTAAGTTCCGCATAGGCAGAAACTTTATCATTGTCCATAACGCTTGACATCATTGCCGCCATATATTCAGCCGGAAAATGCGCTTTTAAGTAGGCAGTTTGCCAAGCCAAAAGTGCATATGCCGCTGAGTGTGATTTATTGAATCCATAATCAGCAAATTTTTCCAACAGCTTGAAAATTTTTTCAGCAATCGGATTTTCGACGCCATTATCCACACAGCCTTGCAGGAAATTATTTTTCTGCGCTTGCAAAAGTTCGGCTTTTTTTTTGCCCATAGCACGGCGCAAAATATCTGCTTGACCGAGCGTAAAACCTGCCAGAGCTTGAACAATTTGCATAACCTGTTCTTGATATAAAATTACGCCGAAAGTTTCGCGCAAGATTGGTTCAAGTTTTGAATGTAGGTAAGTTGGTTGTTTAATTCCGCGCTTGCTGTCGATAAAATCTTCAACCATACCGCTGCCGAGTGGTCCCGGTCGATAAAGTGCAACTGTCGGGATTAAATCTGTAAAACCTTCAGGGCGAATATCACGCAAAATTTTTGTCATTCCGGCTGACTCCATTTGAAAAACTGCGCCGGTTTCGCCATTTGTAAGCATTTTTGCAGTAATTTCATCGCGCAATGGAATTTTTTCAATTTCCAATTCCACACCGCAAGATTTTTTTATATTGTCGATTGTTTCTTGAATTATTGTTAAAGTTCTCAAGCCCAGAAAGTCCATTTTCAGCAAGCCAAGTTCTTCAATTTTGTCTTTGTCGTATTGAGTTACAAGCGCGTTGTTTGAAATTTGAACAGGCAAATAATCTGTCAGCGGCAGTTTTGAAATAACAATACCTGCGGCGTGCGTTGAAAAATTGCGTGGCATACCTTCCAACTTCAAAGCCAAATCAATTACGCGCCGAACTTCTAAATCTTCGTCGTAAATGCGCTTCAAGTCTTTAGATTTTTTTAACGCGCCTGTCAAAGTTATATTCAATTCGGCTGGAATAAGTTCGATAATTTTTGAACCTGTGGAATAAGGCAAATTCAAAACACGCACACAATCGCGAATTGCAGCACGCGCCGCTAAAGTTCCAAAAGTCGCAATCTGTGCAACATGATTTTCACCATAAATTTTTTTTACATAGTCAATGACTTCTTCGCGACGCAGAAAACAAAAATCAATGTCGATATCCGGCATTGAAACGCGCTCAGGATTTAAAAATCTTTCAAACAGCAGATCATATTGCAAAGGATCTAAAGCTGTAATACCTAAAATGTAAGCAACAATGCTGCCGGCAGCACTTCCACGACCTGGTCCTACAGGAATTTTATTTTTCTTGGCAAAGTTCACAAAATCCCAGACAATTAAAAAATAGCCGTCATAGCCGCAGCGGTGAATAATTTCAAGTTCATAATTCAAGCGCGAAGTAATTTTTTCAGTCACGACTTCATAGCGTTCAGAAATTTTTTTGTAGCAAAGTTCACGCAAAAAATCAGCGTCGCTTGAGTAATTTTTTGGCAATGGGTAGTGAGGTATTTGCAGATTATTGAAGTCAAAAGTAACATTACAACGCGCCGCAATTTTATTTGTATTTTCACAAGCCTCCGGCATATCTTCAAAAAGCTGTTGCATTTCTGAGGCAGATTTTAAGTAATAATCGTCCGAACTGAATCGCAGACGATGTTTGTCGTGAATATTTTTATTTGTTTGAATACAAAGCAAAATATCGTGCGCGTCGCTGTCAGATTTATTTATATAATGCACATCATTTGTTGCAACCAAATCAATATTAAGTTCCTGCGAAATTTTTTTTAAAGCGTTGCGAACTTTAATTTCATCTTCCAAGCCATGATTTTGAACTTCAAGAAAAAAATTATTTCTTCCGAAAATTTCAACATATTCTTTAGCAAGTTCAACTGCGCGATTAAAATTATCAGCTAAAATTGCACGCTGAATTTCGCCGGCAGTACAAGCCGAAAGTCCAATCAAACCTGTATGATATTTGCGCAAAAGTTCTTTATCAATTCTCGGTCGATAATAAAAGCCTTCAATCGACGCGGCAGAAACCAACTTGACTAAATTTTTGTAGCCTTCATTATTTTCGGCAAGCAGAACAAGATGAAAATATTTTACGCCTGAAATTTCTGTCCTGTCGAATCTGGATTTTGGCGCAAGATAAACCTCACAACCGATAATTGGTTTTATTCCGAAATTTTGCGCAGTTTTATAAAAATCAATCACGCCATACATTGTGCCGTGATCTGTTATCGCAATAGAAGTCATATTTAATTTTTTTGCTTGCGGAATTAAATCTTTAATCCGCGCCGCGCCGTCAAGCAAACTATATTCTGTATGCAAATGCAGGTGTGTAAATTTTTTTTCAATCATAAAATCACGTTCGCAAATTTATTTTGTAGAGTATAGCATAAATGCGCAAAAAAAAACAGGCTGGAAAAAAATCCTGCCCTAATCGCTCATTTTTGCTAGCGTTTTAAACATTGTCGTTAAAATATTTATTCGCTCTTCCGATTGAATTATTTTTTCACTTTCCATAGCGTAAACTGTTTTGGCTGTTTGTGAAACAAGTTCTGCCTCGCGCGGAGTTATGTGCTTTTTGTCCAGCAATAACTGTAGAAAAATATTCACGCCTTTAAATGTAAGTCGTTCATCGATTGAACTAAATATTGTTTCATAAATGGCTTTGCGCTCGGCGTGTACGTCAGCTAAAATCGTGATGCGAATGTATCCGCCCAAACCACGACGCGATTCAACTTTAAAGCCGCGTGCGTCGGTAAATCGCGTACTCAGCACATAACTAATCTGCGACGGCGCACAACTCACTTCGCCGGCAAGTTCTGTTCTTTTTAATTCAACTTGCCCGCCTTCTTGCTTAGAAAGCATTTCCAAAATATAATTTTCAATCGCGTCTGCTTTATTATCCAACATTTTTATCACCTCGACTTTTTGACATTATATTTGCCTTTTTGATTTTTTGCAAGTCTTTTTTAATTTTCAGCTGTTAATCGATTAAAGTTACTCAGGAAAAAATCCAAAATATAGCCGGAAGCATTTGTTTTGGAAACCGGCGCAACAATGCCTTTGCCGGTGATAGAATAAAACCAATTATCGTCGCGCTGATAAAAATTAAATCTGCTGAGGTGAAAATTTTTTTGTCCTGCAACTTGGTCAATGACTGTGATTGAAAATTCCTTGCCGTTCTCCGAAATATCTATAGTTGTATCTTCAACAAAAATTTCAATGCCATCGGCGCTGTAAACCCAACAATGGCTTGCGTATGCAGTTTGATTGGACAAAAATAAAATCAACGCAATTAAAAAAATTTTCAACTTTCCAACTTACCGCCTTTCAACTTAAAATAAATAAACGCCGCAAAAGCAATAAAAAAATAAATTATGCTTGTCAACTGCGCACTTTTCAAGATACCGAAAGCTAAATCAGGATAGTCGCCGCGAAAATTTTCCAGAAAAAATCTTGCGGCGGAATAAAGCATAATATACAAACAAAAACATTGACCGCGAAAATAATTTGTCGTGCGGAAAATTAAAAGCAATGCAAAAATAACAATATCCAGCTGACATTCCCAAACTTCGGCAGGAAAAAGCGGCTGCGCCCCATAAGTCCGAAAAGCCAAAGTAGTTTCAGGATAGAGTATGCCAAAATTTGAACCTGTAGGCGCACCGAAAGCATCGCCATTCAACAAATTAGCACAGCGACCCAGTGCTTGACCTAAAATAATTGCCGGTGCCAATAAATCTGCCAAGTGAATGACATCAAGATTTTTTGAACGCGCATAAAATCCGCCGGCAAAAACTCCGCCAATAATTCCACCTTGAATTGCCATTCCGCCTTGCCAAACATTTAAAATTTCTGTCAAGTGATTGTTATAATAATCCCAGTCGAAGAAAAAAACATCCCAAAGCCTTGCGCCCAAAAGTCCAAAAAATCCGCCAACCAAGCCGATATCGACTAAATATTTTTCATAGCCGCGACCATCTGCCTTGGCAAAAAAATATCCTACGCCTGTTGCCAAAATTATTGATAATGACAAAATCACGCCGTAAGATCTGATTGGAAAATCGCCGATAAAAAACAAATATTGATGCATAAAATCACCAACTACTTAATTTCATTCAATCGTGCAGCTAAACTTTCTGCAGAATCATCACCTGCAACAGGCGCAATAATAGCTTGATTGCCAAGATAAACTACGCCGGAGCGAACAGTTGCAATTTCAGAATTTTTGCCTTCGTGATAAGCCTTCGCCAAGTTACCAAGAACAAAAAATGCGCGTTCAGCTGAAGACATATTATTTGTTGCTGCAACAGTCATAAAATATTTGTCATTGATTTTGATAACGCCATTTTCGGATTTAGCATGCCTTCCGCTGTATTCAAACAGTTTTTTAGCGTAATTATCGCGCCTGTCGTCGCTGTCTGGGTGGTCCGAAGGATTAAAAATAGTTGAGTGATTGCTTTCGCCATAAAGTTCGGCAAGTTTTTGCATAACAGCAGCGCACGCGCCGATATTGTAATTTGTGTGCAAGATATATTCCCAAGCAAGATTATCAGCTTCGGTTTCAAAGCGTCGGTCGCCATGTGCAACTGAATTTGTCAAAGCGATTGAGCCGATAATTCCTGCAATAGCACCGCCACCTGCTGCTGAAACACCAATTTGCGCCACGACTTGTTTATTGATTTTTTTCTTGATACCTTTAGCAACGTGATCGCGTTGACCATGCCCCATTTCGTGACCGATAATTGCCGCAATTTCATCATCAGTTGCTAAATTTGTAAATGCGCCAGTATTAACCATCATAACATGACCAAGTGAACACGCCGCATTTAAACTTGTTTCCGCCGAAACAAAGTACAAATATGGCTTGTCATTTATCGAACTGTCAACCTGCGCGACAGCATTAGACAAATTAGTCATAATTGTACGCATTCGACTGTTTAAATTTGCGTCGGTATTCACTCCATATTTTTCGCGGAAGGAATTATACAACGCCTGCCTGCCTTCTTCGGTGTTGTTGATAACTTCAATTTCTTTTTTGACTGCACGCATTTGTTGAGTGCCGGTTAAAACTGCGCCGCCAATATTTATTAAGTCGCCAACGCCTAAGGCTTGAACAGTTGAAACAGAAAAAAATATTGATACGCAAAGTACCAATGCAACAATATTTTTCAGCTTTTTCAATTACAACTTACCGCCTTTCGATTTTTTTACAAAATGTTCAATACGATTCAAGGCTTCGGAAATTTTTTCAATTGCAGTTGCATAGGAACAACGCACATGACCTGCACCACTTTTTCCAAAAGCAGTTCCCGGCACAAGAGCAACATGTTCAGCCATAATCAATTTTTCGGCAAACTCTTCCGCAGTCAAACCTGTTGAAGTTATGTTTGGAAAAATATAAAACGCGCCTTTCGGTTCAAAACTTTCAAGACCGATATTTTTAAAGCCGTCATAAATTAAATTTCTGCGCCTGTCATATTCAGCGACCATTTTGTGCATATATTTTTCACCGTTACGCAAAGCCTCGACAGCTCCCATTTGTGCAGTAATTGGTGCACACAACATTGTGTACTGGTGAATTTTTGTCATTGCGCCGATAAAGTCAGGATTGCCAAGTGCGTAGCCAACGCGCCAGCCTGTCATTGCATAAGCCTTGCTGAAACCATTCAAAAGCAAAGTTCTGTCGCGCATTTTTGGCAATGCTGAAAAACATTCATGAACGCCGTCATAAGTTAAGTCGCCATAAATTTCGTCCGAAATGACAATTAAATCTTTAGCCTCAGCAAAGTCGGCAATTTTCAGCAAATCTTGGCGCGTCATAATTGCGCCTGTCGGATTGTTTGGGTAGCCGATTAAAAGCACTTTTGTTTTGTCAGTCAAGTAAGGCTCAAGTTCTTCGGGCGTAATTCTAAATTCATTTTCAATCTTTGCAGGCACGGCAACAGGTATTCCACCGGCTAAAATTGTACAAGCCGCGTAGGAAACATAGCAAGGTTCAGGAATTAAAACTTCGTCGCCGGGATTTATCAGCGCACGCATTGCTAAGTCTAACGCTTCGCTAACACCGACTGTGACTAAAATTTCTGTGTCAGGATTGTATTCGACATTGAAAATTTTTTTGTAGTGATTGGCAATTTCAGTGCGCAGTTCCAAAGTTCCGCGATTGGCAGTATAACTTGTGTAGCCGCGTTCAAGTCCATAAACGCAACTTTCGCGTATTGTCCAAGGCGTAACAAAATCAGGTTCGCCAACGCCAAGCGATATAACATCCTCCATTTGCGCCGCAATATCAAAAAATTTTCTGATTCCACTCGGCGCGATTGATTGAACTGCATTTGAAAGTCTATCATTCCAACTCAAGGCGTAACCACCAGCCTTCTGTCTTGTTCTTCATTGTCTAATATCACGCCGTCTTTCTTGAATGGTTTTAACATAAAATGACTGCGCGTTTGCGTTACGCCTTCGATTGTTGAAAGGCGCGTTGCAACAAAGTTTGAAATTTCTTTCAGCGAACTGCCTTCAATGATAACCAGCAAATCAAAATTGCCGCTCATCAGGTAAACTGTTCGCACTTCGTCGTAGCGATAAATTCTTTCGGCGATTGAATCAAAGCCGACTTCGCGTTGTGGTGTAAGATTTACTTCGATAACTGCGGTAATTTTGTCGTCGCCGAATTTTTCCCAGTTTATCAATGCGCCATAACTTAAAATAATTTTTTCACGCTCAAGCCTTGAAATTTCATTTTCAATTTCATACTCAGATTTTTTCAACATTGAGGCAAGTTCGCCGGTTGAAATTCGCGAATTGCGTTCTAAAATTTCCAATAATTCACGCATAAAAAATTTTTCCTTTCAGTTGATTTTATCTGTTAATTTTTAATTTAACCATCTATCTTTTCAGTTTTTGAACTTCTTCAAGCAAATATTCATTCAAAATTTTAATGTAAGTACCTTTCATGCCGAGCGATTTAGATTCAATCACACCGGCTGATTCAAACTTACGCAAAGCATTGACAATAACCGAACGCGTAATTCCGACTCTGTCAGCAATTTTTGAAGCAACAAGCAAGCCTTCGTTGCCGTCAAGTTCGCCAAGAATATTTATTGCCGCCTCTGCTTCTGAATAACTAAGCGTCGCAATGGCAATTTGCACGGTAGCTTTTTTACGCGCTTCAATTTCGACTTTTTCTGTGTGTTCGCGCATCATTTCCATTCCGACAACTGTTGCACTGTATTCCGCCAAAATCAAGTCGTCTTCAATAAAATCTCCGCTATACTTAGCCATAATCAAAGTACCAATTCTTTTTCCAACGCCATAAATCGGCACGATTGTAGTATTTTTTCCGTCGAAAGGACAAACCTGATTGTCAGCATAAGCACACATTCCTGTTTTAGTACGCAGGTTTGATAAAGTTTCTTCATGCTGATTTAGCCAACGCACATATTCTTTCGGAAATCTGCCGATGTGAATAACTTTTTCAAGCATTAGTTCACATTCAAAATTGTCAATGAACGCATAGCCGCGAATGTCGCCTTTTTTGTCGGTGATATATACATTTGCGCCAAGTACATTGCTAAGCACTTTTGAGATGCCGTCATATTCGACATTTTCCGAGCGTTGCAAAAGTTTGTTGATACTTCCCATTCTTTCCAATAAAGTCGCCATCTGAAAACTCCCTTTCCCAAAAAAACTACAATCCCGCCTAACCTTTTTGACAATATTAACATAATTTTTTAATCAATGAAAGTATTTTCTGAAATTTTCAAATTGTTTTTGTAAAAAAAATTTTTTGAAAATTGCAATGCCTGTTAAAATTTTTAATTGACAATGTGTTATATAAAAATTATTATAGCGATATTAAATTTTAGGAGGTTTTTTATCATGAAAAAAATTGTTACAATCTTGATGTTCGCGCTGATGATTTTTGTTTTAACTGCCTGTGGTGCAGAGGAAAATAAATCTTCCGGCGAACCTGCAACTGAAACTGCTGCGGCTAATGAAAATTCTGAGGCGCAATCAAGTAAAAAAATTTTAGTTGCGTATTTTTCCTGCACAAACACAACCAAAACTTTAGCTGAAGCTGCCGCTGAAGTTTTGGACGCTGATTTGTATGAAATTAAACCTGCAGAACCTTACACAGCTGATGACTTGAACTGGCGCGATGAAACTACACGCGCAACTGTTGAACAGCGCGATGAAAAATTCCGCGTCGCACTTGCAGATAACAACGCGCCTGTTGCGCAGTACGATACCATTGTAATTGCTTTTCCGATTTGGTGGGGAATTGCGCCGCGAATCATTGATACATTTGTAGAAACCTACGACTTCACAGGCAAAACTATTGTGCCGATTTGCACTTCCGGCGGCAGTGATATTGCTACAAGTGCAGAATTTTTGCAGACAATTTGCAATGGTCAAGCAACTTGGAAACAGGGCAAATGCTTTTATAACACGGCTGACAAAGATGAATTGAAAAATTACTTCAACAGCTTAGGCTTATGAAAAAATATTTTTCAGATGCGGCGTTGCTGATAATTTTTTTGTTGGTAATGAGTTTTCACTTCCTGCCGCGTGAACTTCATGAAGTCTTCGGCTTGTTAATGTTTTTAGCTGTTGCTTTGCATTTATTTTTTAATCGCACTTGGTTTAAAAATTTGCGTCACGGCAAGTGGTCGGCGCGGAGAATTTTTTCAACGCTGATAAATTTTTCAATGCTGATAACCTTCCTGACAATTTTTGTAGCAGGAATTTGTATGTCAAACTACATTTTCAACGACTTCGTACCGCTGGAAATTCGCCGCAACATAACTATTCATCAGCTTCATGTTTCACTACCGTACTGGCTAATGATTTTTATCGGCTTACATATCGGCTTGCATTGGCGTGAACTTTGGTACAGATTTGCAAAAAATTTGTCACTTCCAAAATTTTTAAAACCTGTCATAATTTTGCTGATAATCGGCTTGGGAATTTATGGCGCATTTTTAAATCAAGTCGGCGACAGGCTTTTAATGAAGCATATTTTCTCCACGCCGGCAACTGAAACTAACTGGGCAGTTTTTTTGATTTTATTTCTAGCGACGCTGGGTATTTATTCAATAATCAGCTACTGGCTCAATAAAAAATTTTCCTGACTGCGGTCGGGATTTTTTTTTGCAAAAACTTGCACAATAGCTTAAATGAATTTATAATGAAAGAAAATTTTAATATGAAGGAGTGGATTGAAATGTTGACGATAATTGGTTTATAAAAACACATTTCATTTCAGTTAGTTGAAAATTGATAAGGAGATAGAAATTTATGTGGCTTATAGATAGAAAATTTTTGAAAAGCGACACGGAGGGAGAGTAATGTTAATGCTAAAGGAAATAATAGCAGAACAGGCACGATTGGCGAAAGCTGCAGCGTTGAAGTTGGTGGCGATTGACACTGAAACAAAAAATGCCGCGCTGCTTGCAATGGCTGAGGCGTTGGAAAAAAATTCTGCAGAAATTTTAAAAGCAAATGCTGAAGATGTATCGGCGGCGAAGGAAAAAGGCACGCGCCTGAATTTTATTGACAGATTGACTTTGACGCAGGACAGAATTGCGGCAATAGCTGAAGGCGTTCGACAAACAGCAAAATTGCCTGATCCAATCGGCAAGGAAGATTTTCACACAACAAGACCGAACGGCTTAAAAATTCGACGCGTCAGAGTTCCGCTCGGCGTAATTGGAATTATTTATGAAGCACGACCAAATGTCACAGTTGACGCGGCTGCACTGTGTTTGAAGTCCGGCAATGCTTGTATTTTGCGCGGCGGTTCAGAGGCAATTAAAACCAACAAAATTTTGGTGAACATTTTAAATGCGGCGGCGACTTCCGCAGGTATTCCTGAACACGCAATTGAGTTTTTAAAAGTCACTGACCGCGACGCGATAGTCACGCTGTGCAGAATGCGTAAGTTAGTTGATGTGATAATTCCACGCGGCGGCGCAGGTTTAATCATGCGCGTTGTCGAGAATTCAACAGTGCCTGTTATAGAAACCGGTACCGGCGTTTGTCACATTTATGTTGATAAGTCGGCTGATTTTGGAATTGCTCTGCCTGTGATTTTGAACGCCAAAACTTCGCGTCCTTCAGTTTGCAACGCGCTGGAAACTTTGCTTGTGCATAAAGATATTGCTGAAGATTTTCTGCCAAAAGTCGCCAAGTTGTTGACTGAAAACAAAGTCGAACTGCGCGGCGATGAACTTAGCAGAAAAATTTGTCCTGAAATGAACGCGGCGACGGAGGAAGATTGGTCAACTGAATACAATGATTTAATTTTGTCGATTAAAGTTGTGGAAGATTTGGACGCGGCGATTGCACACATCAATAAGTACAACACGCAACATTCAGACGCAATAATCACACGCGACGCTGACGCTGCTAAAAAATTTCAAACAATGGTTGATGCGGCGACAGTTTATGTTAATGCTTCAACGCGATTTACCGACGGCTTTGAATTTGGTTTCGGCGCGGAAATCGGTATCAGCAATCAAAAACTGCACGCACGCGGTCCTATGGGGCTTGAGGCTTTAACTACAATGAAATATTTAATCGACGGCGAAGGTCAAACGCGATGATTGAATATTTGCGAACACTTAAAAATTATTTGCGGACGGCGAAAGGACGACATGATTTTTTAGATTACTTACGCGCAGTAGTTTTGATTTTGTTGACGGCTTTAATTGTTGGCTTGATTTTGAGGTGAAAGCTTTTGCGGATTGGAATAATGGGCGGAACATTCGACCCAATACATTTCGGACATTTGCGAATGGCTGAAACTGTGCGCGAAATTTTCCGGCTGGACAAAATTTTATTTATACCTTCAGCGCGACCACCACACAAAGTCGAAAAAAATGTCACGCCTGAACTTTACCGCTTGATGATGACATTTTTAGCAACTCAATCAAATGAAAATTTTCAAGTTTCGCCAATGGAAATTCTGCGCGAAGGACTTTCTTACACGCTCGACACCATGAACCAGCTTGAAAAAAAATTCGGCGCAGATACTGAATTATTTTTTATAATCGGTGCGGACTCAATGATTGACTTGCCAAAGTGGCACAAAGCGCAGGAATTAGTCAGCAAAGTTCACTTCATAGCGACAACTCGCCCAGGCGTTGTGGTAAATCTTGCCGAAGTCAAAAAATTTTTCGGCAATGCGGCAAAAAATATCCATCAAGTCGAAATTGCAGGTTTAGAAATTTCCTCAACCGATATTCGTGAGCGCGTCAAAAATTCCAAGTCGATAAAATATCTTGTGCCTGAAGTTGTCGAAGATTACATTGTTAAGGAAGGACTTTACAAATGACAGTTGAGGAAATGAAAACTGAACTTCAAAGGCGGCTGAAGTCAAGCAGATTTAATCATTCAATCGGCGTGGCGAAAACTGCGGTGAAACTTGCAAAAAAATTCAGCGTGGACACTTACAAAGCTGAAGTCGCAGGACTTTTGCACGACTGCGCACGGCAATTTGAAAATGCAGAGTTAATTAGCGTCGCGGAAAAATATAAAATCAAAATCGGCGAAATTGAAAAAGTTCAGCCGCTGTTACTGCACGCTTATCTCGGCGCAAAGTTGGCACAAGAAATTTACCAAGTTGAGGACACAGAAATTTTGCAGGCAATTCACCGACACACAGTTGGCGCAAAAAATATGTCGGCTTTGGATAAAATAGTTTACTTCGCAGATATGATTGAGCCAAATAGAAATTATCCCGGCGTTGATAAGCTGCGGAGTCTTGCCAAAAATTCCAACAACCTTGATGAAATCATTTTTACTGCGTTGAATGAGTCGATAATTTTTGTCGCGCAGAAAAAATCTTTAATCCACCCCGACACAATCGCCGCCAGAAATTTTTTACTGCTGAACAAGGAGGTTTGAAATTTTAAGAACGTTTTGAAGTTGTTTCTGCAAATTTGAAAAAAATAATTTACTAGGAGGAAAAATTTTGAAAGAAGACAGAAATGCTGATAATTTTCAGCACACATTAACACTACCTGAACTTACAATGCGCGGAATAATTTTAGGCGCAATTTTAACTGTAATTTTTACAGCGTCGAATGTTTATCTCGGCTTGAAGGTCGGCTTAACATTTTCTTCCGCGATACCTGCGGCAGTCATTTCAATGGCAATTTTAAAAATGTTCAAAGACTCCAACATTTTGGAAAACAACATGGTTCAATCGCAAGCGTCGGCGGCTGGAACTTTATCGGCAATTATTTTTGTAATACCTGGAATGTTGATGATTGGTTATTGGCAGGATTTTGAATTTTGGCAAACGCTTTTAGTTTCGGCATGTGGCGGCGCACTTGGTGTATTATTTACAATTCCACTTCGCCGCGCAATGGTCGTTCACAGCGACTTGCCATATCCTGAAGGCGTTGCGGCTGCTGAAATTTTGAAAGTCGGCAGCAATACAAAAGAAGATTCAAAATCAGGCAGCTTGAAAGAAATTTTAAGTGGCGGAATTATTTCAGCAGTTGTTGCGCTTTGCACAAGCGGCTTTAAATTTTTGTCGGGCGGGCTTTCAATTTTCTTTCCAATCGGCAAGGGTATGTCGCAAATTGCGTTCGGCTACTCGACAGCTTTAATCGGCGCAGGTTACTTAATTGGTATAACTAGCGGCTTGGCTTTGCTTTGTGGAATTGTAATTGCGTGGGGTGGCTTTGTACCTTACTACACAATGACTGAACTTCCTGCCGACGGTCAAACAATGGAGCAATTTGCACAGGCGGTTTATTCTCAACGCGTCAGACTTATCGGTGCAGGTGCAATGGGCGTTGCGGCAATTTGGACTTTGATAATGTTAATTAAGCCTGTGGTTGACGGCGTGAAAGAGTCGCTCGCCGCCATGAAAAATTCCAAAATTGAAGAATCAAAACACCGCACAGATTTAGATATGTCAATGAAAAGCATCGGCGGAGTATTTTTAGTTACAGTGCTTGGACTTTTCGGCGTGTTTGTTTCATTCGTTGCTCCGGCTAATTTGCCGACAGGACAAATGCTTGCAATCGTGATTGTAGGAATTTTGACTGCGGTTCTGATGGGCTTTTTTGTCGCGGCGGCTTGCGCTTACATGGCAGGTTTAATCGGCACATCTTCAAGCCCAATTTCCGGCATTGGTATTTTGGCAATAATCGTGTCGTCAATAATTATTTTTGCGCTGTGCAGTTCGTTCGGCATTTTTGACATTGAAGGCGGCACTAAATTTGCGACGGCGATTGCAATTTTTATAACTTCAATAATTTTGGCAATAGCTTGCATTTCAAATGACAATATGCAGGACTTAAAAACAGGTTACTTGGTCGGCGCAACTCCTGCCAATCAGCAGATTGCGCTTATAATTGGCTGCGTAGTCGGCGCGTTTGTAATTGCGCCTGTTCTAAATTTATTGTATGAGGCTTATGGCTTTGTAGGTGCACTTCCTCGCGCAGGAATGAATCCTGACGAAGCACTTGCCGCGCCACAAGCAGTTTTAATGTCCACAATCGCGCAGGGAATTTTTTCTTCATCGCTGGATTGGAAATATATTTATATCGGTATGACACTCGGCGCAATTATTGTCGTGATAAATTTGATTTTAACTAAAAACACAAAGTACGCTTTGCCGCCTTTGGCAGTTGGAATGGGAATTTATTTGCCGCCGTCCTTGCAAACGCCATTGGTTATCGGCGCAGTTGTCGGCTACTTCCTTGACAAAAAAATTAAGCAAATGTTCAGCAGCAAATCTGCTGACGAACTTGAGGACAAATTAAATGAAAGCAAGCGGCGCGGAACTTTGTTTGCGTCCGGCTTGATTGTCGGCGAAAGTTTGACAGGAGTTTTGATTGCGGCTTTGATTGTGGTTAGTTTTTCGACAGGCAGCGACGGCGATCCGCTGACTTTGGTTTCGGAAGAATTTGCAAGTTCGGCAACGCCTGAAATTTTAGGCTTCGGTATCTTTGTGGCGATTATTGCTTACTTCTGCAAATTAGTTTTGAAGTTTAAAAGCTGATTTAAAAAGCTGTATCCATTCCTAACTAAAATTACACCTGCGAAGAATTTTTCAATTATTTAGATTGGATTCGGCTAAGTAAAAAATTCAAAATGCACTATGTGGCGCACTGAGAATTTGTAAAGTGATGAATGGATAGAAAAAAAATAAGGCAGTGTCTAAGATGGCGAATGTAACGCAAGATAACATTAAGAAAAAACGCAAATCAATGCAGCGCAGGCGGAGAATACAAATTTTTCGCCTGGTTTTCATGTGCGTTTTAATTGCGCTTTTAGGCTCTGCAATTTTATTTGTCGGTATTAGCGTTTATAATATTGCAAGCCGCGTCTACAATGAATTTGATTCGATGTATCAAGGCTATAACGACAGGCGCAACGCCAGAATCGGCGTAGTTGATCCAAAGTTCGACGGCTACACAAATATTTTGATTCTGGGCGTTGACGATGCTGAACAAGGCGACTTGCAAGCCGATACTATTTTGGTTTTGAGTTTTTCAAACGACACCGGCAAGTCGCGGCTGATTTCAATTCCACGCGACACCTATGTTAATGCTGATTCTTCAAGCGGCAAACTTGGTGACTTGTACGGCTGGGGCGGTGCAAATTTAATTGTGCGCCATGTTTCAAGTCTGCTTGGAATTTCGATTCATCAGTATGTTGTGATTGGTATGAGTACTTTTGCTGAATTGATTGATGTTCTTGGCGGCGTGGATATTTATGTTGAGGAAAATATGGACTATGAAGATCCGCAGTCAGGACTTACAATTCACATTGGACAAGGTTATCAGCATTTAAGCGGCGAAGATTCGCAAAAATATCTGCGGTTTTTAAGTTCAAAACTGGGCGATGTTGGCAGAGTTCAGCGTCAGCAAAAATTTATGAAGGCACTTTACGCAAAAGTTTTACAACTTGATACAATTCCAAAACTGCCGGCAATTGCTGATATTTTTCAACACAAAATGGAAACCAGCGCGGAAATTTTTGACTCGGCGCACTTGGCAAATGTTTTGCGGCGTATGAGTTCCGATCCGCCTACAACTGTAATGTTGCCGGGCTATGAAAATGCACAAGGCGCATGGGTGCCAAACATTGCTGAACTTGACGCAAGAATACAGGAACTTTTCCCTGTGCAAGATTTAGTTGAGGAGACGACTTCTGAGGAAGAATAATTTTTAGGAGGCTTTATTATGGAAAGTATGGATTTAGCATTGAAAATTTGCAAGGCGGCTTCGGAAAAGAAAGCGTCAAAAATTATCACAATGAATATGCGCGATGTAATGTTTTCGACAGATTATTTTGTGATTTGTTCAGCGGCAACTGCTACTCAAGTTCGCGCTATTGCTGACAACATTGAGGAGGAACTCGACAAGGCTGAAATTCATTTCGATCACCGCGAAGGCTACAGCGAAGGCGAATGGATTTTGCTTGATTACGGCGATGTGGTTGCGCACATTTTCAAAACTGAAAATCGCGAATATTACGCACTGGAAAAACTTTGGGGCGATGCGGAGATTACTGAGTATGAAGACTGAAAATTTAAAGCCGATGACTGTTGTCAAAATGTTGGCGGCGCGTGAGTGCGAATTTGGAATTTTTCTTGACGCAGGAACAGGCAACACTTCGGACGACATTTTGCTACATAAAAATCAGCAAACTGCACCTGTAAAAATTGGCGACACTGTTGAGGTTTTTTTATACCTGAATCCACAACGCAAATTAACTGCAAGTATGCGTACGCCAAAACTCAATATCGGACAAATTGCAATGTTGGAAGTTATCAACACTTCAAAGGACGGCGTATTTTTAGATTGCGGCGCAGAGCGTGGAATTTTTATGCCTTTTGCTGAAATGGTAGGTCGTCCGCAAGTTGGCGATATTGTCTGGGCGAAACTTTACACAGACAAATCAGGCAGGCTTGCGACTTCAATGAAAGTTGCCGATGAAATTCGCCGCGCCTCAAAACCGGCTGAAAATGTTCATCGCGGCAGTCGAATTAAAGGCAAAATTTATAATATCACTGAGGCGGGCGCATTTATTTTTTCAGAGGAAAAATTTATTGTTTTCATTCCGCAAAAAGATATTCCACGCAAATTGAAATGCGGCGAAACTGTAACTGCACGTGTAACTTTCGTGCGCGACGATGGCAGACTTGATGCTTCACTGCGCGAACAGAAAGAATATGCTCAACATTCCGACGCTGATAAAATTTTAAAATTTATGCGTGAAAATCCGACAATAAATCTTTCCGACAAAATGCAACCAAGACAAATTGAAAATTTATTCCACATCAGCAAGGCGGCTTTCAAGCGTGCGCTTGGTCATCTGCTGAAAAAAAATCTGATTCAAAAAACTGCGCAAGGTTTTAAAATTTCCTGCTAAATTGGAAAAATTTATTATTAACTCAAAACTGAAAAAATTTTTGCACAATATTTGCAAGGCGGAGGAAAAATGTTTATTATTGGATTGACAGGCGGAATTGCTTGCGGAAAATCAGCTGTTAGCTATGAACTTCGCAAGCTTGGCGCAGCAACTTACAATGTCGATGAAGAAACGCATTTTTTGTTGCAACCGGAAGGCGAACTTTTTAAAATTTATGTTCGGCATTTCGGCAAAAAAATTGTCAAGGAAGATGGCAAGCTGGATAAAAAACAAATCGGCGAAATTATTTTCCACGACGAAAAAGAACGCGCTTGGATAAATTCAGTAGCGCATCCAATTTTGCTGAATCGCACACGCCAATTTTTAATTAACTGCGCAGAATGTGGAACTGCAGTTGTTGTGCTTGAGGTTCCACTGCTTTTTGAAGCAGGTTGGCAAATTTTGGTTGACGAAGTTTGGGCAGTTTATTTGCCGCGCGAAGTGCAAATGTATAGACTTTGCAGACGCGATAAAATCACTCCTGAACAAGCCGCTGCAAGAATCAATGCGCAAATGTCAGTTAATGAAATTCGCCGCCGCGCAGATGTTGTGATAAATAATTCAGCCAACCAAAATACTTTGCGAAAAAAAATTCTTGCCGCATTGAAAGGCAGACTTTTATAATTAAAAATCTAGAATGGAAAATGTAGAATGAAAAAAATTTTTGCTGTAATTTTATTTTTAAGCATTGCGTGTTACATTTTTTGTAGCGTGCCACAAGCGCAGAAAAATATTTTTTATCCCTTCCGCTACCGCGACAAAGTTGAACAATATTCCGCGCAATATCGCGTTGATAAATATTTGGCTGTGTCGGTTATGAAGGTCGAAAGTAATTTTACAGAAGGCGCAATTTCAAAAAGCGGCGCAGTCGGTTTAATGCAAATTATGCCTGAAACTGCGCTTTGGATTGCTTACAAATTGGACGAAGAGCCGCCTTCAATAAATCAGTTGCACGACTGCGACACAAATATTAAGTACGGCATTTGGTATCTTGCCGAGTTGGAAAATGAATTTTTCGGCAATGATGTTTTGGCTTTGGCGGCTTATAATGCAGGGCGTGGAAATGTTCGGCATTGGATGGAAGAGCGCGGTTGGCAAAAAAATTTTTCAGAAATTGATTCAATTCCATTTCTTGAAACGCGCAATTATGTTCGCAAAGTTTTAGATTGTCGCGCAAAATATGCAAAGTTATATGGAAATTTTCAACCTGAAACAAATTTGCTTGCAGGGAAATAAAAAAAATCCTCCAAGCGGAGGATATATTTTTTTTTGCAGAAATTTTATTTTCAGTACAGGAAAACAACAGCCATTCTGTTAAGAAAACCACTCTGCTGATTGGCAGAGAGCAATATATTGCCGTCCGAAACGCTGATAACAGGATTTGCATTGTGATCTGCAAGGCGTTCAGCGCGAATAATCAAAGGATTATTTCCTGCGCGAGTTGCCTGAGCGTTGCTGTTGGCGTAATCAGCCATACCGTCGCGAATGACTAAATCATAGTCCAGATTTTGATGACCATAAAGTTTAACGCCGGCAGCGTCTTTGATAACAGGTGACATAACAGGATTTAAACCTAAGCCACGGCAATCAATGATAACGCCGGTGTAGCCGCTTGTGCCAATAGTGATTGTGACATTTGGTTCAACCGGTGCAGGCGTTGGGAAAGGAATAATTTCTTGCGGTTGAGGAATAACAGCTTCAGCTAAGCCGCCAACGCCAAACATTCCAACTTCCATTGTGACTTCACATGCGCCGTCGGAAGTGTAATTTGTTGAAACAATTCTTGCGCCTTGTAAACTTCCGCTGACTCTGGTGCGAATGATATCTGAAGTGACCATTACATTTTCAACTGTGGTTTCTGCGTCAACTTGAACTTCTTTGACGGCTTCGAGCAAATTACGCTGTGCATCAGCAATAGCTGCACGGCGTGCTAAAATTCTGGCTTGTGCGCCAACTGCATTTCTTGGCGGAACACCCATTCCGACTGCTTGAATTGTTTGAGTATTCCAGTTTGTTGCGGCTTGAACTTCAACGCCTGTTAAAAGCAAAATTGCCGCAAGCATAACTCCAAATAAACTTGCAAACTTTTTCATTGCAACAACCCCCTAAATTTTTTTATTTTTAACTTTGCGCATTTTAAATTTTAAATCTTAAAGGCGCATTAGAATTTTCTAAAAAATTGTGATAAAATTATATTATTTTAGCAAGGAGTGATGAAATGCATAATCAAAAATATTTATCTGCAAAGGCAATGATAGGTTTTATAACTTTCATGAACATGTATCCGCCGTTCTCAACAGATATGTATTTACCTGCGTTGCCGGAAATTGGAAATTATTTCGGCGCAAATGAATTTTTAGTTGGCTGGACTTTGACAATTTTTTTCTTGATGTTTGCAGTTAGTATGGTTTTATGCGGACCATTGGCTGACAAGTATGGCAGAAAACGTGTTTTAATTTCCGGCACAATAATTTATATTTTAGCGTCGCTAACTTGTGTTCTTGCGCCAAACATTTATATTTTAATTGTCGGCAGATTTTTTCAAGGCATAGGTTCCGGCGCAACAATTACAGTTTCAACTGCGCTGATTAAAGATTGTTTTCGCGGCAAAGTTATGACAAAAATTTTAGTTATAACGCAAGCACTTGGCGTAATTGGTCCAATGGCTGCACCAATTTTTGGCGGATTTTTGTTAAGGTTTACAGATTGGCACGGCGCATTTTGGGCGTTAACTGTTGTTGGCATTGTGAATTTAATTTTGGCGTTTTTGTTGACTGAAACACTTTCGCCTGAAAAACGCTATCAAGGCAGCATTTTTAGTTCAGTTTCATTGCTGACAGGTTTTTTAAAACAAAAATCTTTCATGTTGACTTTAATAATGTTTGCGATATTTACTGCGCCATTTATGGCTTATCTCAGCGTTTCCAGCTTTGTTTACATTGAACACTTCGGCTTGACTCCGCAAGAATACAGCTACTTTTTTGCCGGCAGTGCAGGCGCATCTGTTTTGGGCGCAATGTCTTATATGCGCGTTAAAAAAATTTTTACCAATGACAGGATAATGCAAATTGCCTTGACTATTGCCTTCACTAGCGGAATTTTAGTTTTGTTGCCGGGACATTTCAGCGCAGTTTTGTTTTTAATTTCATTTCTGCCTTTCGCAACTTTGCTGTCTTTCAATCGACCTTTCAGCATGGAAATTTTGCTTAACAAGGCGAAAGAAAATGTTGGCACTGCCTCCGCTATGATAAATTTTGTACCAAATATGTTTGGCGCAATCGGTATGGTTTTAGGAACTTTGCCTTGGGGAGATTTTATTACCGGTCTTGGAATTATCATTCTTGGCGCGGCTTTTATTTCCACAACGACTTATATTTTTGTCCGAAAGGAAGGTTTTTAATTATTTTGGCTTAAAATATTTATTTTTTTTATTAGTTCCTGTTTTCAGCCGGAACTATTTTTTTTTGCAAAAATTTATAAAAAAAATCCAAAAAAAATTTTTTTTATTTTAATTATCAGGTTGTTGTCCGTCGTGCGCCTTCCAAGCACATTCGGTAATTTGCATATCGGTAAAAATTGCTTTGAAACTTGAATTTTCAGGACTGCAAGCATAAATTCCGAAATTGATTTTTTCTGCGCCTTTGTGAATGTGACAGATACGCATTTGTGAAAAATTTTTTCCGTCCACAGAATTTTCAATGCAATAATCTGAATTTCTGCGGCTGAAACGATACCACATAATTTTTATATCGGCAGGAATTGCAGTTGTTGACCAATCTGAATAGCCGTGATTAGTTACGACTGCGCCGAGATGTTGAAAATTTTTATTTTCAAACTCAACCGACGCTTTAAGCCAATTTTCGCTGTCCAAATACATAACAATTCCACATTGGTCGAAACGGTTGTGCGATTTGCTGAAATCTGTTTTGACAATGAAAGAAAAAAATTTTTCTGCAGTTTCCATTTGCAGGACAGGCGCGTTGTCATTTTGAAAATTGTAATAAGTTCTTTGCCATAAATCTGTGTGTGGATCTGTTATAATTTCAATTCTATTTTCTTGCAAAATAAAATTTTTTGGTTCGCGCGTCCACTTTAAATCAGAAATTTTCCACATTTTTTTTTACCTCCAAAATTTTTTTTAATTATAACAAAAAATTTTCTACCAAAAACCTCCGACAAAATTTTTCTGCCGGAGGTTTTTTTATAAATTATTTTAATCTCATCCAATCGGGAATATCTATTATTCCACTGTGATTTTTGGAGTTTTTTATCTCAGCTCTTTTTGGAAATTTTTTATTAAAATTTGTTGCAATAACCAAAACTTTTACACCGATATATTTTTCATCTTCGTTCATTTCCATTACAATTTCAGCGTCGCTAATTTTTTCAACAAATTTTATAGCTTTTACCATCTCATCAAAATTTATTGAACCGTCATTTGAATTTCCAACAAAACTTACAAAAATACTTTTTGCTTTTTCAATTTTTTCAAGCATTAAAGGCGAAATAATTGATTTTTTAACAGCCTCCAACATTCCATTTTCCCCAACGCCCTCACTAATTCCGATATATGCTTTTCCTGAGTTTTTCATAGCTGTGTTAATTTTTTGAAAATCTCTTGAATCAATTACGATTCCATTATAAATTTTGCAACTGATTCGGATTGTCATGTATATTATTTGATAAATCAATTCATTTTTAGATAATCCGATTTTAGAAATTTTATTTTCAGGCAAAATGATTGCTGTTCCAAAATTTTTTTCAATTTCTTGGATTTTAATATTTTCTTCAGTAGAAAATAAAAATAAATTTGTAACAAAACATTTTGCGAGTTTTTCTATTTTCTCTGCAATTTTCAAATCTTTAGCGTCTGAAACTACAAAAATCCAATCGCTGTCAAAAATAAAATTTTTAATTTCTAATTCTGAATTTTCATCTGTAACCGACAAAAGATTTATGCAACGACTGTTTTTGAGTTCAGAATCAGCAAAAAATTTTAAAATGTCAGCTGTCCCTTCCCCGACAAAGATAATCTTTACTTTCAAAAGATTAAAAACTTCCTTCACTTCAAATACCTCCGTTATAATTTTTTTCTACACACAGAAAATTTTTTCCTGCAAGTTTGCAAAAAAAAACCTCCGCGAAGGAGGAAATTTTTTTATCGGATGTTAAACGACAGAGTTTAAATCCTGCCGTCAAATTTTTTATCTTCAGTCCGAATTATTTTTTATCGTTGTTGACATCGGTGTATTCAGCGTCAATCGTGCCGTCGTCGTTTTTGCTCGACGAAGAATTATTTTGTTGTCCCGCGAAATCGGCGTTCGGCTCGCCCTGCTGATTCATTGCGCCACTCTGATAAGCCGCGCTGCTGAGTTTGTAAAGAGCCTGGCGAACATCTTCAGTTTTTTTCTTGAGAGTGTCAACGTCCGTGCTGTTCAAGTCGTTTTTGAGAACGTCAGCCGCCGCGCGAACATCTTTAATCAAAGTGTCGTCAACTTTGCCCTCGAAGTCTTTGCAAGTTTTTTCAGCCTGATAAACAGTCTGCTCCGCGTCGTTTTTAGCGTCCGCCGCCTCGCGCTGTTTTTTATCTTCAGCCTCATGCGCCGCCGCCTCTTTAACCATGCGGTCAATATCTTCCTTGCTCATGCCGCTCGACGACTGAATTGTAATTTTTTGTTCGCGTCCCGTGCCTTTGTCTTTCGCGGAAACATTAACAATGCCGTTTGAGTCAATGTCAAAAGTAACTTCGATTTGCGGAATGCCGCGCGGTGCGGGCGGAATATCGGACAAAACGAATCTGCCGAGAGTTTTATTTCCCGCCGCCATTTCGCGTTCACCTTGCAAAACATGAATCTCAACGCTTGACTGATTGTCCGCCGCCGTCGAAAAGACCTGCGATTTACTTGTCGGGATTGTCGTGTTGCGGTCGATAATTTTCGTGCAAACTCCGCCGAGAGTTTCAATTCCGAGTGACAACGGCGTAACGTCCAAAAGCAAAACGTCTTTCACTTCGCCTGCAAGCACGCCGCCTTGAATTGCCGCGCCTACTGATACACATTCGTCAGGATTGATGCCTTTAGAAGGTTCTT
>CAJOPJ010000184.1 GCA_905236325.1 uncultured Selenomonadaceae bacterium | reverse complement strand
GACTGCGATTG
This sequence comes from uncultured Selenomonadaceae bacterium, assembly GCA_905236325.1. Taxonomy (GTDB): domain Bacteria; phylum Bacillota; class Negativicutes; order Selenomonadales; family Selenomonadaceae; genus Quinella. Next base: position 2,820 of record CAJOPJ010000184.1, on the reverse strand, counting down.
AAGAAGTTGTCCGCGCCGAAGCAGGAACAGGTTTCGGAATTGAATGGTCAGGTCAATCACGCGAAGAAAAGAAAGCCGCAAGTTCAACAATGCAGGTTTTGGCGTTGGCGTTGGTATTTGTATTTTTAATGTTGGCGGCTTTGTATGAATCTTGGACAGTGCCTTTCGCAGTTTTGTTGACAGTGCCGACAGGAATTTTCGGCGCAGTTGTTTCGGAGTACGGCTTATCTATACTTGAAGCAATGCTGGGACATCAAAACGCAGGTTTGCAAGACAGCGTTTATATGCAGATTGGCGTTATAACAATAATCGGCTTGGCGGCAAAAAATGCAATTTTGATTGTTGAATTTGCAAAAGTTCGCGTCGATAGAGGTATGCGCCCTGTCAAAGCTGCAATTGAGGCTGCAGGTTTACGACTTAGACCAATCTTGATGACGTCGCTTGCATTTATAATCGGCTGCTTGCCATTGGCAATGGCAGTTGGTGCAGGTTCAGCTGCGCGTAACGGAATGGGCGTTGCTGTTGTCGGCGGAATGTTGTTTGCAACCAGCTTGGGAATTTTCTTAATACCGGTGTTTTTTGTAATTGTTGAATGGATTGCTGAAAAACTCGGCATTATGAAACAAGACAGACGCAAATCTTCAATTGATTATATGTAATTAGCAGTTAGGGACTTTAGACGCTAGTTTGTAGCTAGCGTCAATTTTTTTGAGGTGATTTTGTGAATGAAATTGAAATTGTCGGTCTTGGCGATTCAGGCGAAGGAATCGGCAGTTTTGAAGGTTTGAAAATTTTTGTTGAGGGCGCACTGCCGACTGAAAAAATTCAAGTTCAGATTGTCGAAGTCAAAAAAAATTACGCGCTTGGTAAACTTGAAAAAATCTTGATTGAAAGTTCAGATAGAGTTCAGCCGCAATGTAAATATTTTCCTGCCTGTGGCGGCTGTCAAATTCAGCATTTGAATTATCAAGCGCAACTGAAAATTAAGCAACAGAAAGTTATTGACGCTGTGGAAAGAATTGGCAAGATTTTTGATGCAGAAATTTTGCCTACGCTTGGAATGAAAAATTTTTCCAACTACAGAAATAAAATGCAGTTTCCTGTTGGAAAGATTGATGGTAATTTTGTTTGCGGTTGTTATGAAAAAAAATCGCACAAAATTATTGATGTTGCAGATTGTTTGATTCAGCGCGAAGGAAATAATAAAATTCTGCGTGCCGTGAAGTTGCTTGCAAAAAAATTTAATCTTGAGCCTTATGATGAAAAAAAACACACAGGATTTTTGCGCCATATCATGGGGCGAGTTGGTTGCACCGGCGAACTGATGATTGTTTTGGTGACGGCGAATAAAAATTTTCCGCAAGCCAAAAATTTCTGTGCTGAAATAAAAAAAATTCTGCCGGAAGTTACTTCAATTCAGCAAAACATTCAGCCGGAAAAAAATAATGTCATACTTGGTCGCGAAACTAAAATTTTGTTTGGAAGTTCAACAATAATTGACAGGCTGGGCAATTTGCGTTTTAATATCTCGGCGCGAAGTTTTTTTCAAGTGAACACTGCGCAAGCTGAAATTTTATATCAAACTGCGCTGAATTTTGCTGAACTTACAGGCAATGAAATTGTGATTGACGCTTATTGCGGCACCGGCACGATTGGTTTATTTATGTCAAAGTTGGCGCACAAAATTATCGGCATTGAAATTGAACCTGCCGCGATTGAGGACGCTAAAAAAAATGCGCTTGAAAATAAAATTTCCAACGCAGAATTTTTTGTCGGCGACGCAGTTAAATTTATTCCGAAACTTTACAATAAAAAAATATTTGCTGATGTTGTGGTAGTGGATCCTCCGCGTGCAGGTTGTGCTAAAAAAGTTTTGGAAACTTTTGCAGCAATGCAGCCGAAAAAAATTGTTTATGTGTCGTGCAATGCGGCAACATTGGCGCGTGACTTGAAAATTTTGTTGGAACTTGGCTACAAAACAACAAAAATTCAGCCGGTTGATATGTTTCCGCAAACAGCGCATATTGAATCGGTCGCGCAAATTGTAAAAATTTAGGAGGTTAGTTTATGCAGATTATAAAAAGCTCTGAACTTGGTCGGTTAGAAATTGAAAAACTTTTGACTAAAAAAGCCTTTGATGAAATTGAACTGCCGGAAAAAATACGCCAAGCAAATAAAAAAACTTTCGGCGTAGATTTGACAGCGTCCGAACTTGTCAGAAAAATTGTTACTGATGTTCGCAAAAATGGCGACGCTGCACTTATCGACTACACAAAAAAATTTGACGGCGCGGAAATTTCTGCTGAAAATTTTCAAGTCACAGAGTCGGAATTTGTCGCTGCTGAAAAAGTTGCTGATAAAAAAATTGTTGAATCATTAAAACGCGCCGCAGAAAATATTTTCAGTTACCACCGCGAACAATTGCCAAAGTCTTGGATAACTTATCGCGGCGAAAATTCAGTTCTTGGTCAGTCGATAATTCCACTCGAACGCGTCGGAGTTTATGTTCCAGGCGGCACGGCGGCTTATCCTTCAAGCGTCTTGATGAATGTCATTCCTGCAAAAGTTGCGGGCGTAGGAGAAATTATTATGTCAGTTCCAACGCGTGCAGGAAAAATAAATCCTTACGTCCTGATTGCGGCGAAAATTGCCGGGGAGGATAAAATTTTTAAAATTGGCGGAGCACAGGCTATTGCTGCAATGGCTTTTGGAACTGAAACTATTCCGCGCGTAAATAAAATCACAGGACCTGGAAATATTTTTGTTACGCTTGCTAAGAAGGAAGTTTTCGGTCACTGCGATATTGATATGCTTGCAGGT
>CAJOPJ010000183.1 GCA_905236325.1 uncultured Selenomonadaceae bacterium | reverse complement strand
GTTTTGTCCAAAATTTCTTGCGGAATTGGCGAGCTATTTACCAAAACATAATCAATTGCGCCTTTGCCAGTGTGGTCAAGAATTGCTTTAGCATGGTCGGCTGCTGTGTAATTATCGGTTTCGCCGGGCTGTGTCATAACATTACAGATATAAATTTTTATTGCGTGAGATTTCTTTAAAGTTTGCGCCACGCCTTCAACAAGCAAATTTGGCATTATTGAAGTATATAAACTGCCGGGACCTAAAATAATTGCGTCGGCAGTTTCCAAAGCCTCCAATGCGGCAGGAACAGCTTGAACTCTGCGCGGAAAAAGTTGAACGCGGCGAATTTTTTTGCGTACTTCAGGAATTTGCGATTCGCCTTCAACAACTGTGCCGTCAGTCATAACTGCGTCAAGTCGAACATGTTCTTTGCTTGCAGGAATTACACGACCTTTAACAGCCAGAACTTTTGATGACTCCTTCAGCGCAGTTTCCATGTCGCCTGTGACTTCATTCATCGCTGCGATAAATAAATTGCCGAAACTGTGACCTGCTAAGGCAGTATTGCCTTCAAATCTATACTGAAAAAGTTTTTCCATTAAAGGCTCTGTATCAGCCAGCGCGACAAGGCAATTTCTCAAGTCGCCCGGCGGAATAATTCCAAGTTCTTCGCGCAATCTGCCGGAACTTCCGCCGTCGTCGGCAACAGTTACAACTGCAGAAATATTGCTTGTTGAAGCTTTTATTCCGCGCAGTAAAACTGAAAGTCCATGTCCGCCGCCAATTACAGTAACTGCAGGACCGCGTCCAAGTTTTTGTTTTTCATAAATCAAGTCAACAATTTTTTCTGATCTGTCGGGAATCAGAACCGCAATAATGGATCTGATTATTGAGCGCGTTGCCCAAAGCATAAAACAGCCGCCGACAATCACAATAAAAATTCCTAACGCCATTGTGAAGGCGTAATTGTAGCTGCCTATTGTTAAGTAGATAAATCTAAAAATTTCTTCCTCAGCGCGTCCTAAATATTCATAGTTCAACGCAAGTGCTGTGCCGAAACTTACCAATAAAACACCGATGGTAAATAATAAAAACCAGCGTTTCATTTTCATTCCCGGGTACAGCCATTTTAGTAAATGTAACATTTCCCTGAATCCTTTATCCTCAGCCTAAGTTTCCCAGACATCATTTTTCATTAAGTCGCGGTGTTCAAGATTGACATTGTAACCTTTCTTTGCCAGCAAGTCAAAAATATGTTTGGCAATAAAAACGCTCCTGTGCATACCGCCTGTACAACCGACAGCAATTACAAGCTGACTTTTGCCTTCTTTGACATATTGTGGAACTAAAAATTCTACGAAAGGATCTAATTTTTTTATAAATTCTTGCGTGACAGTTTTTTCTGAAATGTAGTCAGCGACTTCTTGAACAGTGCCGCTTTTGTGTCGAAGATTTTCTAGGTAGAATGGATTGGGCAAAAATCTGACATCTAAAACCATATCAGCGTCAAGCGGCATACCAAATTTAAAGCCGAAACTTAAAACCGAAATATTCATTCCGACGCCTTCATTTTTGCCGAAAAGCTGTTTGATTTTGTCGCGCAGTTCTGTTTTTGCAAGATTGGAAGTGTCAATTATGTAAGTTGCTTTTCCACGTACACTTTCAAGACGTGCGCGTTCTTTGGCAATGCCTTCGGAAATTCTTGCTGAAGGTGCCATTGGATGGCGGCGGCGAGTTTCTTTGTAGCGGCGGATAATTGCGTCGTCGGAAGCGTCCATAAAAAGTACTTCATAATCTTGGTCGGCTTTGTCCATTTCTTCCAGAACATGCAATAAATTATCAAAAAATTCCCGACTGCGCGTATCAACAACCAAAACTACATGGCTGACATGGCTTGAGGCGTGCGAACAAAGTTCAACAAATTTTGGAATAAAAACCGGCGGCAAATTATCTACACAAAAATAGCCCAAGTCCTCCAAAAATCTGCAGGCTTGAGTTTTGCCGCTGCCGCTAAGTCCGGTTACAATTATTATGCGCGTGACTTCTGAATTTTCGCCTTCAAAATCAGTCTGCACTTCCTCCACAAAATTTTTTTCCATAAAAATCACTTCCTCGAATTATTCACTTACTGAAATTATATCAGTCATCACTGTCAGTATCAAGATTTTTAACGCGCACAATTTTTTCAAATGGCAATTCAAAATCTTTATCAACCAAAGTCCAGCGAACTAAAATTTCAACTTTGCACAAATTGCCGGAATAATTTTTAACTTCAGTTTCAACTTCAAACTCAACAGGCGTTTTATCTGTCGAACTGTACAAGCCAAAATTTTTTAAATCTTGCGCGTCGCCAAGAAAATTTTTTTTGCCAACAGATAATCTACCTTCAGAAGCCAAATTTTCAATTTCTGCAAACTGTTCATTTGCAAGGTTTATCGCAATCAATCTGCAAGTTGAATTTGAATCGCTGCCGAGTATTTCTGTTCCACGCAAAAAAATTAACGCCGTGAAAGATACAATCAGCGTCAAAAAAATTACATTCATCATTATAAAGCCTTTGGAAGTTTGCATAAATATTTCTCCTAACTCAAAAAATATTTTAATTTAAATTGCAAGTAAAATCAAATTTATTATTGCTAAAAATTTTCTTGAATTAAAAAAAATCTTGTGCTATTATTGCGCAAACAGTGATAGTCGAATGGATTTTTTATAGTCACGGAAGGACGAAAGGAAAGGTGATAACAATGGCAATGACAATGGGTGGCGTGAATTCTTCACTCGGCACGCTTAACAAAATACAAAATTCTATGCAGAAGACCACGCAACAATTAGCGACAGGTTCAAGATATCCTAGTGCCAGCTATGGCAGCTCAGCTTATTCGATCCTTCAACGCATGAACAGTAATATCGGCGGTCTTAGTCAATCGGTTCAAAATACGCAAAACATGAGTTCGCTGATAAAAACTGCAGCAGGTGCAACTTCAAACACAATCGACGCGCTTACAACTATCAAGCAGAAGGTTATAGACGCTGCCAACGACACCAACACTTCGAAAGATCGCTCTGCAATTCAGGAACAAATCAATCAGCTTGTTTCGCAAATTGACGACAACTCCAGAGTTCAATACAATGGTATGAATTTGCTTGACGGCTCAAAATCCAGCATTATGGTTGCAGGTATCGACGGCTATGAAAATGTCGGGCTTGGCGACATGAGTTCAAATGCACTGGGCTTGACTGATGAAAATGGCAATGTCACAATTGACTTGTCAAGTCAAGATTCAATTCAATCTGCATTAACAACTTTGGACGGCGCATTGAGTTTTTCGGAGCAAATTAATGGCAACTTGCAAGCCTCTGTTGAAGGCGGCTTTACACTTGATGAAGCACTTGACCAAGCTACAACGCAGGGCGCACAACTTCAGCGTCTTGAATTTCAAGAAGCAAATTATACAACAATGCAAGAAAATCAAATGGCAGCAGCCTCAACAATGGGCGATACTGACATGGCAAAGGCTATTACTGAACTTAAAAATCAACAAACACAAGAACAGCTTGCAATGTTTGCAACAAAAATGTTCAATCAAAATCGCGCAAACATTTTGAGTTTGTTGCAGTAATTTTTTCAGATTGCGGATATAGTTCATCGGTAGAATGAGAGCTTCCCAAGCTTTAGAGGTGGGTTCGATTCCCATTATCCGCTCCAAAAAAAAAATTGGCGGAACACTTCCAAAGTGTTTCGCTTTTTTAGTTTAATTTTTTATTGCATTTACTGATGCAATTGCAACTTCAATCATCGAATCGTCCGGTTCGCGCGTCGTCAAATATTGTAACCAAAGTCCCGGCATTATCGCCAAGTGCACGATTGAATTTTTACTGCGCCCGGCAAATCTGATAATTTCATACGCAATTCCTGCGACAACCGGCAATAAAATTATGCGCGACAAAATCCTAAGCCACAGGTTTGGCCAACCTAAAAATGCAAAAACAAAAATGCTTACAATCATAACAATCAGCAAAAAAGCCGTGCCGCATCTGGGATGTAGGCGCGGAAATTTTTTTACATTTTCAACAGTCAACGGCAAGTCGGCTTCATAGCAGAAAATTGTTTTGTGTTCTGCGCCGTGATATTGAAATACGCGCTGAATATCTTTCATTTGCGAAATTGCGAAGATATATGCAAAAAAAATTATCAGCCGCAAAAATCCTTCTGCCAAGTTTAAATAAAATGCGTCGTCAGTCCAAGTATGTAAAAATTTTGCCGCAAAAGTCGGTATTGCTAAAAATAATCCGCAAGCCAAAATCAGCGCAAAAAATATTGTTGCGTACATTTCGGTGTCGGTTAATTGTTCATCTTCCTCACCTGCCGCCTGCGCTGAAAATGACAGCGACTTCATACCAAGTACCAAACTTTCAAACAAAGTTACAGAGCCGCGCAGGAATGGCAATTTTAAAATTTTGTATTTGTCGGCAATTGATTTTACAGGATTAACTTGCAAATCTATATTGCCGTCAGCATTTCGAACTGCAGTTGCAACTTTGCCAAAGCCGCGCATCATCACGCCTTCAATTACTGCCTGTCCGCCAATTATCGGTTTTTCCATTGAATCACTCCTTATCGCCAAAGTCTTTTGCAACTTTGAAAACTTTATCCTGCGCACCAACAAAAATTTCCACAAGTTTAGGATCAAAATGCGTGCCGCTTTCTTCAATGATAATGTTCATGGCTTTTTCCGGCGGAAAACCTTCTTTGTAACTGCGTTTTGAAACAAGCGCGTCAAAAACATCTGCAACAGCCATAATTCTTGCGGAAAGTGGAATTTCGGTTTCTTTCAAGCCGGTAGGATAACCACGACCGTCCCAGCGTTCATGATGATAAGTTGCAAGATTTTTAGCTTCATAAAGGTAAGTTGCTCCAGGCACCATTTCGATAATGGAATTTAAAATTTTTCCGCCGGCGGTCGTGTGAGTTTTCATAATGTCAAATTCTTCATTAGTCAACTTGCCTGGCTTGTTCAATATTGAATCAGGCACGGAGATTTTTCCAATGTCGTGCAATGGCGCAGATTTATAAACATTGCTTGCAAATTGTTCAGTCAGTTGGTCGGAATAAACGCCTTTAGCCTTCATTTCGTCCAAAATAATTTTTACATAGGCGGCAGTTTTTTTGATATGTTGACCTGTGTTTTCATCGCGACTTTCAACTAAATCAGCCAAAGTTATAATCAGTGCGTCCTGCATATTTGAAATAGTTTTGTTTTTAGTTTTGACATCATCAATGTAGCGCACGGAGTCCTCAGTCATTTTTACAAAAGCGCGATATAAATTTTCAATTTCGTCGCCGGTGTGGATTTTTAAATTTTTAATCTGTTCCAAATTCTGCTCAATCAATTTTGCATTGCTGAATGCAAAATCTTCAGCCGATTGCGCCATTTTGTTTATAGGCTTAATGACTCCTGCGTTGACAAATTGAAAATCAACAAACAAAATCACAATCAAAATGCCGAAAAAAATTCCCAATAACTTAAGCAAATAGTTGTGTGATTGAGTGCGTACATCGTCCATTGAAACATCAACGCCGACATAGCAAATAGTTTCGCCGGCGGAATTTTTCACAGGCTGATAAGCAGTAAGCAACCAGCCATAAGTATCGTCGGTTATAATTGGTTCAATTTCTTCACCGGCCAAAAGCGTTGGCAAATATTTTTCAAAAGACTCATCAAATTCCTGAATAGTGCCGGGCGCATTGCCTGTCAAATCTTCGCTGTCCAAGTCAAAGACAACATGGCAACCGTCCGGCAAAATTTTATAAACATAAATATATTCAACATCGTGTGCTGTTTCCCGAATCAGAGTCATCATTTTTTTTGTGTCGTTGTATTCATCAATGTACGCGTCCTGCGCCAAAAAATTATCAATTTTGTCAACGTCGATTCGCTCGGAAATAAATTGCGCAATACCTGTTGCCATATTTTTATGCTGTTCAACTGAAGCGTTCAGATAAATATTGTAGCTGAAAGTGGCAGCAGCAATTCCAAAAATCAATAGCGCGGTTGTAATTGACAGCAAAGCTTTTATGCGGATTGAAATTTTTTTATTTAGCATATTTTTATTATCCCTCTCCAAATTTTTATAATAATTTTAGGAATTATTATAAATTTTTTTCAACTGTTGTCAGCCTTCAAATCAGCGATTGTAATAATATTCCTGCGCGAATTTCCAGATAGAATTTTCAACTTCAGTATTGTGACCAAGTTTGCCGCTGTAGCCTTGTGAATTGGAATAAACTACATCGCCTTTGTCACTACGCATGAAGTCGTACTCCAGGAAAACAGTTTCATAGCCTGTAGCTTTAATTGTGCAATGGAAAGAATCACTGCCGCCGCGAAAGCTAAAACTGTCAGTCAAAATGTAAGCATCAAGCCCACTGCGATAAGTTCCAACATAAACTTCAGATTGATAATTTTTAGCGCGGCGTGATTGTTGAATTGGAATTTCAACGCCATTATCCCAGTTGCTGTATTCAATATTTCCACTCGGCAAAAATTGGTGTTTGAATTTTCCATTGTGTCTGCCGTGAGAAAAATTGCCTTCATCAATTTGCACAGTGCGACCATTTTTTTGCCAAATTACTTTGCCAAAGCCATCAGCAAATTTGTAAGGACCGTCCTGAATGTAACTGCCGCTCCAAGAAATACTTTCGCCGTCGGTTGGCTGAGGATTCCAAAGATAAATTCCGGTTGAATTGTCTTGAATCCAATTCGGCCCGATAGGTTCAACAGTTGCGCGTTCTTGAATTGTCTGTTGCGGCAAAACTTGCGACGGCGTTTGCTGTTGAATTGGTTGCGTTGGCGAAGTTTCGACAGGTTTAGTTTCTTCAACTTGATTTGTCGGTTGAATTTCTGAATTGCCACCAAAAAAATACAATCCGACCATAAATCCAAGTGCGATTGTCAAAGTTACTATAATTGCAATTAAAATTTTTGTTCGATTGTCCATTGTTACACCTCGAAAAAATTTTTTTTTGATTATATAAACTTTGCAAATTAAATTCAAGCAAAGCAAGGCAGATTCATATTAAAAAAAATGTCAGATTATCAATTTTGAAATTGTCAAGTTGAATCGGCAAATATTTTTATATTGTTCAAATTAAAATTTTGTAGCCGCATTTCAAGCGCGGTTATTTTTTTTTGCAAATTTTTGTGCTAAAATTCGGCGCGTGAGGTGTTTATAAAATGACTAAAGCTGAATTGAAAAATTTAATAGATGTGGCAAGTGGCAGAAAACCTGCCGATCTTGTGATAAAAAATTGCAAAATTGTTAATGTTTTCAGCGGCGAAATTGAGTACGGCGAAATTGCGATTGTTGGCGATAAAATTGCCGGCTTTGGGAAAATTGACTACGACGGCGAAAAAATTATCGACGCTGAAGGCAAATTTGCTGCGCCCGGATTTATCGACGCGCACATACATATTGAATCAAGTTACATTTCGCCGGAGGAACTTGGCAAAATTATTGTGCCTTGCGGAACGACTTCGATAATTGCAGATCCGCACGAAATTGCAAATGTTTGTGGCTTGGAAGGTATGAAATATATGTTCGCTGCGGCAAAAAATACCAAACTGCAAATTATTTATTCAGTACCAAGTTGCGTACCTGCGACAGATTTTGAAGATTCCGGCGCAGTTTTGGAAGCTGCTGACATGGAAAAAATTTTGTCGGAAGAAAATGTTTTTGGTCTTGGTGAACTTATGAACGCGCCGGGCGTAATTAACTGCGATGACAAAGTTTTGGATAAAATTTTGCTGGCAAAAAAATTTAATAAGCTGATTGATGGTCACGGTCCAAATCTTGCCGGCAAAGAATTGAATGCCTATGTCAGCGCAGGAATTTTGGGCGACCACGAATGTATGACTGTTGCCGAAATGCAGGAAAAAATTTCTGCCGGAATGTATATTTTGATTCGCGAAGGCTCTGCTTGCCACAACCTGCGCGATTTAATTAAAGGCGTCAGTGAAAAAAATTCACGCCGACTTTTACTTTGCAGTGACGACAGACAGCCGAAAACTATTTTGAAGTATGGACACCTAAACAATCACCTGAAAATTTGCGTGGCAGAAAAATTAAATCCTGTAACCGCAATTCAAATGGCAACTTTGAACACAGCGGAGGCGTTCAGACTTTTTGACAGAGGCGCAATTAAAGCAGGTTTGCGCGCTGATATTGTTTTGCTTGAGGATTTGAAAAATTTTGTGGCAGATAAAGTTTTTATCGGCGGCGAACTTGTTGCTGAAGGCGGAAAATATCTGCCTGAAATTGTCAAGCAAGATATTTCAACTGTACGTGGCAGTGTGCGTGTTAAAAATTTTTCTGCCGAAAGTTTGAAGATGAACTTGCTATCAAACAAAGTCCACGCAATAAAAATTTTGCCTGGCGGTGTTGTTACAAAAAAAATTACTGCGACTGTTGATTTAGATTCAGCCGGCGATTTTATTTTTAATCCTGCGCAAGACATTTGCAAAGTTGCTGTCATTGAACGCCACCACGAAACCGGCAAAGTCGGCTTAGGATTTTTAGCTGGCTATGGAATTAAAAGCGGCGCAGTTGCAGTTTCTGTTGCGCACGATTCGCACAATATAATTGTCGCCGGCGTAAATAATCTTGAAATGGCTTTTGCAGTTCAAAGCCTAATCAACATGGAAGGCGGAATGGTTGTTGTTAAGAACGGTAAAATTTTAGCTAAAATTCCACTGCCGATTGCCGGAATTATGAGCAGTGAATCCGGCGATTGGGTTAAAGAAAATCTTGAAAAACTACACAAAATCGCACACGCCGAACTTGAAATAAATAAAAATGTTGAGCCTGTAATGACGCTGACTTTTATGTCGCTGCCTGTTATTCCGGAATTAAAATTGACAGATCGAGGACTTTTCGACTACACAAAATTTAATTTTATTAACTTGAACGCAGAGTAATTTTATAAAATTTTTCAAAAAAAAAAGCGCAACGCATTTAAATTGCATTGTGCTTTTTATTATGTCAGCTTTTTTAACTTTTTAAAAAATATGCGTAAATACCGCTCCGAATGCGCAGGAAATTTTGCAAACAAAACAAGATTATTTATTTAATTGCGCCAAATTTTCTGTCGCGTTTACCAAAATCAACAAGTGCGCTAATAAATTCTTCCTGCGTAAATTCAGGAAAAGTTGTATCAGTGAACCAAAGTTCGGCATAAGCAGACTGCCACAGCAAAAAATTGCTGATTCTGTAGTCGCCGCCGGTGCGAATTAACAAATCTACAGGCGGCTGACTTTTTGTGTCGAGTTCGGTTTCAAAAATTTCTGCAGTGATATTTTCAGGCTGAAGTTCGCCGGCTGAAATTTTTTTTGCAAGATTTTGCGTCGCTCTGACAATTTCATCTTGACCGCCATAATTTGCCGCAATGTTGAATTTAACGCCGGTGTTATTTTTCATCAGTTCGACTGCATCATACATTTGCTTTTGTATTCCTGCAGAAAATTCTTCCAACCTGCCGATAAATTTCAGCTGAACATTGTTTGAATGCATTTCGGCTTTTTCGCGTTCAATATACTCAGAAAACAAATGCATTAAAAAATCAACTTCGGCGTGCGGGCGTTTCCAATTTTCAGTTGAAAATGCGTAGACAGTCAAAGCCTCCAACTTTAAATTAACAGCAGTAGTCAGAATTTTTTTCAGCGTCTTAACACCAGCCGAATGACCTGCACTTCGCAAAAGTCCGCGAACTGATGCCCAGCGTCCGTTGCCGTCCATAATTATTGCAACATGTCGAGGAAGCTTTTCACTATCAATTTTTAATTCTTCATTATTCATTATTTTAAACTTCCATGACTTCTTTTTCTTTGGCGGCTCTTGCGTCGTCAACCTGCTTGATGTATTTATCCAACATTTTTTGAACTTTAGTTTCGGCTTCTTTGCGGTCGTCCTCAGTAATTTCTTTCGACTTTTCAAGCTTTTTGATTGCGTCATTTGCGTCGCGGCGAATATTTCGCATAGCAACTTTGGATTCTTCAGCTTTTTTATTAACAACTTTAACAATTTCCTTGCGGCGTTCTTGAGTTGGTTGAGGAATTGCAAGTCTAATAGCCGTGCCGTCGGAGTTTGGCGTTAAACCTAAATCTGATTTCTGAATTGCTTTTTCAATTTCCTTAAGCGAACCTTTGTCATAAGGCTTAATTAAAATAATTCTCGGCTCGGGCACGGTGACATTTGCAACTTGATTTACAGGTGTCGGAGT
>CAJOPJ010000182.1 GCA_905236325.1 uncultured Selenomonadaceae bacterium | reverse complement strand
TGGCGGAATTGAACACGCAATTTTGCATTTGCTTTACTCAAGATTTTTTACAAAAGTTTTGCGCGACGCTGAACTTTTGGACTATGATGAACCTTTCACAAATTTGTTGACGCAGGGAATGGTTATTAAAGACGGCGCGAAAATGTCCAAATCGCTTGGAAATGTCGTTTCACCTGAAGAAATTATAAATCAGTACGGCGCGGACACTGCAAGATTATTTATTTTGTTTGCTGCGCCTGTTGACAGAGATTTGGATTGGAGCGATCAAGGCGTTCAAGGTTCCTACAGATTTTTAAATCGCGTCTGGCGTATTTTGGAAATTTTTGAAGACGCAATTAAATCCGGCAATGATAATTATTCTGCCGAAAGTTTAACTGATGAAGAAAAAATTCTGCGTCGCCAACTTCACAAAACTATCAAGAAAGTAACTGAAGACCTTCGCGACAGATTTGCATTTAACACAGCAATAAGTTCTTTAATGGAACTTGTCAACGCCGCGCACAACTTCCAAGACAAAAAAATTTCTCCTGACTTGGCAAGAGAATTTGCTAAAAATTTGCTGATAATGCTTGCACCTTTTGTGCCGCATATTACTGCCGAACTTTGGAGCAAATTTTTTAGTGGCGATGTTCATAAGCAAAGTTGGATGAATTTTGATGAAACAGCTATTGTTGAAGATGAAGTTGAAATTGTAGTTCAGATTAACGGCAAAGTTCGTGCGCACATTAAAGTTGCAAATAATTTGTCGAAAGCCGAACTTGAAAAACTTGCGCCGACTCTGCCTCAAGTTCAAGAATTCACTGCAGGCAAAAATATTATCAAAATTATTGCCGTGCCAAACAAGCTGATTAACATTGTTGTTAAATAAAAAATTTTTTTAATTTTGTCAAACCAAAAATCACCTACAAAAAAAAACCGCCCAAGTTGAGCGGTTAATTTTTTGTAGGTCAAGATTATTTTCAGTCGCCAATCATTTTTTTAGCCATTTCAATAACTGATTTGCCATCCATGCGTCCATAGAACTTCATGTCAACAACATCAATCGGCACGCCCGGACATTGTTCAGAAACTTTAGCTTTTGCAAAACGCACCTGCGGTCCAAGTAAAATGCAATCAGCGTCGGAGGCTTTATCTTTAGCTTCGCTCATTGGAAAAGCCGCGATTGTACATTCATAGTTATCAGCAGCTGCTGCTTCCTGCATTTTTTTGACAAGCATACTTGTGGACATACCTGCCGAGCACAACAAAATAATTTTCCTCATGAAAAATCTTCCTTTCCAAAAAAAATATTGTTCGAACTTCCTATAATTATACCTATAAAAAATTTTTTTGCAACTGATTTTCTAAAAACTGTGCGTTAAGCCAAGTGAAACGCCAAGCGTATTGTAACCTGGATTGTGCGTATGCATTGCGTTGGAAAAATGGCTTACATAATAAGCAACACTGATTGAATCATTTTCGCCGTACTGCCAGATAAGACGCGGACCTGTTCGCCAAAAAAAGCCATACGCTCTGCCTTCAGCAGGATGCGCTTTGTTATAAAACATAAAACTGCCGGCAAAGTCCCACGCCGCATAAAATTTTCCGCCGACATTAACACGCCAACGCAAAATTCCACTTGGACCAATTCCAACGCCCTCGCTGTCTTTCCAAATACCTTCATTGCGTGGATTGCTTTTTCCAACTGCACGCGTAAAAGTTCCTCCATAGCCGACCGAAAAAACGCCATTGTCGTGTGCTTGATGATAAAAATGCACATTGTAGTTATTGATTTTGCGACTTGAAAAAGCATTGCCGGAAAGATACTCAAGTTGCAATTCATAAGTTGATTTTTCAGAATCTGAAATTTCAGCCAAGACTTCAGATTCGGCGTTGACTGTTGAAAAATTCAATGCAATTAACGCGCATGTTATGCTTAAAAATTTTTTCAATTAAAAACCTCCAAACTAATTTGTACTTGTAGGATCAATATCAATGACAACTTCAGGCAAAATATTTAAATTGTGTTTGCGCAGAAAATTTTTAACTGCTGCCAAATCATTGCTTTTAATCAACACAACAAATCTAAATTCATCGCGCAACTTTGCAATCATTGCCGGAATTGGACCAAAAATTTCCTGCCGAACATTTGAAGTTTCAATCACTTCAGACTTGAAGGCGACTACAATTTTTTTTGCAAAATTTTTAGCGTCAGATTCAACTTTCGACTTGAACAAAAGTTTCACAAGCCGGCAGTACGGAGGATAAAAATATTTTTTGCGATTTAAAATCTCACGGCGGCAGAAATTTAAATAATCCTGCTTGCAACCAAAAACAATCGCATCGGCAGTTGTGTTGTAAGATTGCACAACAACTTTGCCTTGAAGTTCTGCACGACCTGCACGACCTGCCGCCTGCGTTATCAGCTGAAAACAATTTTCTGCAGCGCGAAAGTCAGGAAAATTCAATGAAGCATCGGCACTTAAAATTCCAACAGCCGTGACATTTTGAATATCATGACCTTTAGCAACCATTTGCGTGCCGAACAAAATATCATATTCGCCGCGCACAAAAGCATTTAAAATTTTTCTGTGACCAAATTTTGCAGTAGTAGAATCTCTGTCCATTCGCAAAATTTTAGCGTCCGGCAATTCTTGATTCAAAGTTTGCTCAAGCTTTTGCGTACCTGTTCCAAAAAATTTTATATATTTACTGCCGCAGTTTGGACAAACTTCAGGCGTTGGGATTTCAATTTCACAATGATGACATTTCAAGTAGCCGTTCGCGTGATAAGTCATTGCCAAGCCGCAGTCAGGACAATTTATAACTTCGCCGCACAATCGACACATCACAAATGTATGATAACCGCGCCTGTTCAAAAGCAAAATTGCCTGCTGATGATTGGCAACAGTTTCAGTCAGCAAATTTTTCAGCGCACGACTTAAAACATTTCTGTTGCCTGTCTTGAGTTCTTGACGCATATCGACAAGTTCAACTTCAGGCAAAGGCTGGTTCAACGCACGACGCGGCAATTCCAAGTAAGTTAATTCGCCGGTTTTCGCACGAAAAAAAGTTTCAAGACGTGGCGTTGCCGAGCCAAAAATTATCGCAGCGTTGTGAAATTTAGCAAATTCTTCAGCAACAATTCCTGCGTGATAGAATGGCGCGTTATCTTGCTTGTAAGAAAAATCCTGCTCCTCATCGACAACAAAAAGCCCTACATTATCAATCGGCGTAAAAAGCGCACTTCGCGCACCAATCACAACGCCGACTTCGCCATTTCTGATTTTGTGAAAAATATCGCTGCGTTCAGCAACGCTCAAGCGACTGTGAATAACTGCCACATCAGAAAAGTACGCCTTGAAATTTTTAACAATTTGTCCTGTCAACGCAATTTCAGGAACTAAAATTACTGCGCGACGACCGAGCTTGCGAACATTTTTTGTTAATTCAATATAAACTTGTGTCTTGCCGGAACCTGTCACGCCATGCAACAAAAAGCCTTGAAAAATTTTTTCGCGCAGAATTTTTTCAACCGATTCAATCGCGGCTGCTTGTTCAGAAGTCAAAGTCACCGGCTGGGCGAGTGATTTTATTTCTGCGTAACTGTCACGCAAAACTCGGCGCATTTCAACTTCAACCAAACCTGACTTGATTAAATTTTTCATGACAGATTTTGAAATTTTTAAGCTATCAAAATCTATCGCGCGAAGTTCTTTGCGTTCAAATAAAATTTTTAAAATTTTTGCTTGCATATTTGCGCGTGGATTCAAATTTGAAATAAAATCTGCGCTGAAATTTTTTGGCAGCTTGAAAATTTTTTCAGACAACTGCGAAATTTTTTTACCAACTTTGCCGGGCATAAAAAGCGACATCGATTGCGACAGCGGACATAAATAAAAATCGGCAAGCCAACGCGCAGAATTTATCATTTCCGGCGTAAACCATGCTTCATCATCAATCGCACCAAAAATTTCTTTCAATTCAAAATCAAATTGCGTGTCGTCGGCGACTTCAGAAATTTTTAATACAAAGCCATCAATTTTTTTTCTGTAGCCGAAAGGAACAATCACGCGCCAACCTGCAGATAAAAAATTCAGTCTTTCGGGGACTTTGTAAGTAAAATTTTGATTTATGCTTTTGACTTGGACATTTGCGCAAATTTCAGCAATCAGCAAAAAAATTTCCCCTTTCAGTCGAAAATTTTTTAAGGCTTAAAATTTAGAATTAAAAAAATTTTATTTATGCTGATTCAGCCAAATCATCAAAACCGAAATATCGGCAGGATTTACGCCGGAAATTCTGCTTGCTTGACCGAGTGAATGTGGTTGAATTTTTGCCAATTTTTCACGCGCTTCAAGACTTAGATTTTTAATTTCAGAATAATCAATGTCCAATGGCAGAATTTGAGATTCAAGTCTGTCGAATTTTTCCACAAGTTCAGCCTGCTTTTCAATGTAACCTGAATAAAACAAATCAATTTCAACCTGCGCGACTGAGTCATCATCAATTTCCGGCAAGTCAAAAATTTTTTGTAGCGTTTTGTATTTTACATTTGGTCGCCGCAAAAGTTCAGCAAGCTGCATTGTGTTATTTATTGCGCCGATTTTTAAATTTTCCAAGCTGTCATTAAGTTGATTATTTGGCGTGATTTTAATTTCCTGTAACTTTTTTGTTGCCAACTGAATTTGACTTTGTTTGCGTTGGAAAATTTTTTTGCGTTCGGGCGTAGCAAGTCCAAGCTGAATTGCATAAGGCGTAAGTCTTAAGTCAGCGTTGTCCTGTCGAAGTAATAATCTGTATTCAGCGCGGCTGGTCATCATTCTGTAAGGTTCGTTCGTGCCTTTAGTCACTAAGTCGTCAATCAACACGCCGATATAACTTTCGGAGCGTTTCAAAATCAGCGCAGATTCCTGCTTAACAAAAGCCGCAGCGTTAATTCCTGCAATTAAACCTTGCGCCGCTGCCTCTTCATAGCCTGAAGTGCCATTGGTTTGTCCTGCCGAAAAAAGTCCTGAAATATTTTTCAATTCAAGCGTCGGTTTTAACTGTAATGGATTTATGCAGTCGTACTCAATCGCGTAGCCGTAGCGCATAATCTGAACATTTTCAAGACCGGCAATCGTCCGCAAAAATTCAATCTGAACATCTGCAGGCAAACTGGTTGACATACCTTGAACATAAAATTCCTGCGTATTCAAGCCTTCCGGTTCAATAAAAAGCTGGTGACGTTCCTTGTCGGGGAAGGTGATAATTTTCGACTCAATCGAAGGACAATAGCGTGGTCCAACGCCTTTGATTAAGCCGTTCGCCATTGGTGCGCGATGCAGATTTTTTTTAATAATTTCGTGCGTGCGTTCATTTGTGTAAGTCAAGTAGCAGTCAACTTTGTTAAGGACAGGTTCGGCAGTCAGGAATGAAAATCTAAGTGGCGAAGCGTCACCGTGTTGAACTTGCATTTTGCTGAAGTCCAAAGTTCGCCCATCCACACGCGCAGGAGTTCCTGTCTTGAATCTGCGCAGTTCAATATTATTTTTCAGGAGCGAATCAGTCAATTTGACTGCGGCGCGTTGACCATTAGGACCGCCTGCGTAGGAATTTTCGCCGATAATAATTGCGCCGTTCAGATAAGTTCCCGCCGCCAAAATCGCAGTCTTGGTTAAAAATGTTTCGCCTTGTTCGCCGCGAACTCCGACAACTTGTGAATCTTCAATCAAAAGTTCCTCAACCAAAATTTGCTTAACATCAAGATTGGCTGTGTTTTCGCAAATATTTTTCATGTAGGCTTGATAAATTTTTTTGTCAGCCTGTGCGCGGAGTGCTTGAACCGCAACGCCTTTACCTGTATTCAAAGTTCTAAATTGTATGCAAGTTTGGTCGGCGGCGATTCCCATTTCACCGCCAAGAGCGTCAAGTTCGCGTACCAAATGACCTTTAGCAGGTCCGCCGATTGAAGGATTGCAAGGCATCATTGCTAAATTTTCCAGTGACAAAGTTGTCAGCAATGTTTTACAACCGCGCCGCGCAGCCGCCAAAGCCGCCTCAATTCCTGCGTGCCCTGCGCCAATCACAATTACATCATATTTATCAACAACAAAATTACTTTCCATTTTTCCATCTTTCCATCTACTTACCAATACAAAATGTTGCAAAAATTTTATCGATAACATCTTCAGTTGCGCCTTCGCCTGTAATTTCGCCGAGCAGTTCAAGCGCACTGTGCAAATCTATCGAAATAAAATCAATTTCCAAGCCATTCAGCAAACTGACTTTTGCGTCCTGCAGATGCTTTTGAACTTTGTGCAAAATATCTGCGTCGCGTTCAGTGCGAATAAAACTTTGTTCCAAGTCAACCACGCCGACAAAATTAACCACCGCCTGCTGAAGTTCATACATACCTGCGCCTGTTTTTGTTGAAATTTTTATAATTTGCGCGTCAGTAAGTTTTTCAATTTCTGCAACAGAAATTTTTTCAGGCAGGTCAGTCTTAGTCAGCAAAATTATTGTGCGCCGATTTTTAATCAACTGCAGAATTTCAAAATCCTCAGCCGATAAATTTTTTGAACTGTCAAATAAAGCCAAAATTAACTGTGCGTCATTTATCAGACTGCGCGATTTTTCAACGCCAATTTGCTCAACTAAATTGTCAGCATTTCTGATCCCAGCCGTGTCGATAATTTTCACAGGCACGCCGTCCAAGTTAATAAATTCCTCGATAACATCGCGTGTTGTACCCGGAATGTCAGTGACAATCGCCCTATCGCTGTCTGTCAAAAAATTCAGCAGACTTGACTTGCCGACATTTGGTTTGCCGATAATCGCAGTTGCTAAGCCTTCGCGAAAAATTTTTCCGCGCTCGAAGTTCGTCAGCAGATTTTTAATTTGCGCCAGCTGATTATCAATTTGATTTTGCAAACTGCCGCCGGAAAGTTCCTCAACTTCATCTTCAGGAAAATCTATCAACGCCTCAATGTGCGCCAGCAGTTTTAAAATTTCTTCACGCAGGGCTCGAATTTCGGAACCTGTTTTGCCTTGCAACTGTTTTTGTGCGATATTGAGCGCAGTTGAAGTTT
The DNA here is from genome assembly GCA_905236325.1 of uncultured Selenomonadaceae bacterium. Lineage (GTDB taxonomy): Bacteria > Bacillota > Negativicutes > Selenomonadales > Selenomonadaceae > Quinella. The sequence continues at coordinate 2,765 of CAJOPJ010000182.1, read as the reverse complement.
TAGCCTGAATTATATCCATAACAGCTTGCGCTTGCGTTAAATCCAACCTGCCATTCAAAAAAGCGCGTTTAGTAAATTCGCCGCGTTCAGCTAATCTTGCGCCGGCTTGCAAAGTCAGTGACAAAATTTTTTGCAGAACAACTCCGCCGCCGTGAGATTGAATTTCTACAACATCTTCGCAAGTGTAGGACTTCGGCGCACGCATTATTAAGACAATCACTTCATCGACAATTTCTCCACTGAAATTTTTTATATATCCAAGCGTCGCAGTTTTAGTTTCGATTTTGCGCAATGATTTTTTATTTTTGGCAAAAAAAATTTTATCCGCCACCGCGATAGAATCTTTACCGCTCAGGCGAATAATTCCGATTCCTGCGCTTCCAACAGCAGTTGAAATTGCGCTTATTGTGTCTTTATTGTACAAAATTTTAACTCCTAGCTAAACAATCTTCCTTGCCGCAAGTTTCGCAGTTGTGTTTTTTATCAGCAGAACCTTCGGACTTCAAGCCGATAATTGCGGTAATTGATTTTCGCGGCATCAACATCATCATTGGACTTAATCGCATACCAATTTGCTTTGCGTCGGTGATTTGGAAAAAATTTTTTTGTTCAGTAAGTGACCAATCGCCATAGCCGGGACTGTATCGCCAAATTTTTTTTAAGCCTTGTTTAGCTGCGTCTTGCGCAATGACTTTTTCAAGTTCATCAGCCGCATGTTCAACTGCAGTTGTTGCCGCCGCGTCCAAAAGCATTGACATTACATAGCCACCTTTTTTAAATTCATCGGTAACTTCATGTTCGATTCTTTCGCCGACTGTAACCGCAACGCACGCAACTTTATCGCAACCTGTTAAGTGCTTGATAATAGATTCGCCTTTGACTTCAAAATTTGGCTCGGACAAAACTAAATTTTTTTCGCAGTCGTAGTCATAAATCTGCCAAATACCTTTTACATCGAGCAACAAAAGCGCGTCTTGGCAAATATCCTCAATCATCTGGTCGTCAAAGTCGGCTGTGTTGCGCATACCTGCATAGCGGCGCGTTTCTGCCGAATCAATCTTTTTTAGCGGCGCATTATAAATCGGCATTGTCGTTTTCTCCTTTCGGGATAAAATAAATAATAATGGACAAGTAATTTTCAGGTTTCATTTTCATTTAAAAAAAGCCTCGTTTCAAATTTTTAGCGGCATTAGCTTGACCTTTTGCCTTGTCCATTCTGTAGACATAAGCCATAACTTCGGCAATAGCTTTGTAGAGTTCGGGCGGAATTTCTCTGTCAATTTCCAAAGCCATAAGCATATTTACAAGCGTCTTGTTCCTGTAAACCGGCACAGAATTTTTCTGCGCTGTGTCCAAAATATGCTCCGCAACATGACCGCGACCTTTGGCAATAACACGCGGCGCATTGTCATTTTCCATGTCATACTTCAGCGCAACGGCTTTTTTGTCGGCTATGTTTTCAGCCTGTTCATCTTGAAGTTGTTTCTCGTCCATAGTCTACCTGTCCTTATTCCGTTCAATTCAGCAGCTGTATTATATTTCCTGCAAAGTTTATCGTCAAGTTAAAAATGAAAGTTAAATGAAATTCTGCTTTGAAATTTTTACTTCAGGTTGACAATAATTTTTTTTTGTATATAATATTGTTTGTTTGATTGCCGAATTAGCTCAGTTGGTAGAGCAACGCATTCGTAATGCGTAGGTCGTCAGTTCGAGTCTGACATTCGGCTCCATAGAAAATAACGCTCCAGTCGATTGGCTGGAGCTTTTTTAGTTAAGTTTTATTAACTAATTTTTCAATGTATTCAAAAATTTTTTCAAGCAAAAAAAATCTGCCTTTCGACAGACAAAAAATTTTTTTACAGCAAGATTTTACATAATGCCTTTGCGAAGTAAATCTGTCAGGTGAATCATACCGACAACATTTTTATCTTTATCAACAACAGGCAGAACAGTTATCGGACGCGGCTTATGTTTATCCATTACTGACAAAGCCGCAGTAGCCAATTTTTTAGCGTCGATAATCAGCGCGTTTTTGAACATGATATTTGCGACAGGTTCGTCAATAAAATTTTTGTCTTTTTCTAAAGCGCGGCGAATAATTCCGTCCGTGACAATGCCGACAAATTTTCCTGAATCATCGATAACCGAAACTGCACCAAGACCTTTTGCAGTCATTTCAAACAACGCGTCTTTAGCAGTTGCGCCGAGTTTCACAAGTGGATTTTCGTCGCCTGTGTGCATAAGATCTCCGACTGTCAGCAAAAGTTTTCTGCCAAGTGCGCCGCCGGGATGAAACAGTGCAAAATCCTGCGAAGTAAATTTGCGTTCGTCCATTAAAGCCATAGCAATAGCGTCGCCCATTGCCAAAGTTGCAGTTGTGGAAGAAGTTGGCGCAAGTCCAAGTACGCAAGCCTCGCGCTCCACACCAATATTTATAAAATGATCGCAATTCATTCCTAAGGCAGAATTTTTCTTGCCGCTCATTGCAATTATCCTCGCACCAATTCTGCGAATTATCGGCAAAATATTTACAATTTCGGAACTTTCGCCGCTGTTTGAAATTGCAATTACAATATCGTGTTCAGTGACCATACCTAAATCGCCGTGAAAAGCTTCAGCAGGGTGCAGGAAAAATGCCGGTGTGCCGGTTGAAGCCAAAGTTGCGGCAATTTTTCTGCCAATATGACCGCTCTTGCCCATGCCTGTTAAAATAACTCTGCCTTCGCAGGATAAAATTTCTTCAACTGCCGCCACAAAATCATCAT
>CAJOPJ010000181.1 GCA_905236325.1 uncultured Selenomonadaceae bacterium | reverse complement strand
GAGCGTCCCTATGAAGTTTTGCGCGTCAATCTGTTGTCGCTGATAAATATGTTGGAGTGGTGCACTGCCGAAAATTGCGGCGGCTTTTTATTTTCGTCATCATCGGAGGCTTATGCGGGTACGGTTAATCGTTTTAACGCCGCGCAGTTTATTCCGAGCGCAGAAAATATTCCGCTGACTATTGATGATGTAAAAAATCCGCGCTGGTCTTATGGTGGCAGTAAAATTGCCGGCGAACTGCTGACTATAAATTATTGTCGCACAAAAAATTTGCCATTCAAGATTATTCGCTATCACAATGTTTACGGCGTGCGCATGGGCTTTGACCATGTGTTGCCGGAATTTTTCAAGCGTATTCATGATAAAGTCAATCCATTTCCAATTTTCGGCGGACAGGAAACGCGTGCGTTTTGTGCTGTCGAAGATGCAGTGCAGGCGACTGAAAAAGTTATGCTTAGCGACAAATGCAACGGCGAGGTTGTTCACATTGGCGAAGGTTCGCGCGAAATTAAAATCATTGACTTACTGAAGTTGGTTTTTGATATTGCCGATTATCACCCGACCATTGATGAACGCCCTGCACCTGAAGGATGCGTTATGCGTCGCTGCCCTAATACTGAAAAACTTTTCAACTTGACAGGCTTTAAGGCAAAAATTTCGCTGGAGGAGGCTTTACCTAAAATGTACGCTTGGTATGACAAAGTTTTTTCGGCGTAGGGCGTAGATAAAAATTTCTCTGCCCGCGCCTTAGGACGGAGGAATTTTTTATGCAAAATATTGCACTTGTTACAGGAATTACAGGGCAAGACGGCTCATACTTGGCAGAATTTTTATTGTCAAAAAATTACGCAGTGCATGGAATTATTCGACGACATTCAACGCCTTGCACTGAGCGCATTGAACATTTAATCGGCGCGGAAAATTTTTTCCTGCATTATGGCGACTTGACTGACTCAAGCAACTTGGCAAATTTAGTTCGCAAAATTCAGCCGACTGAAGTTTACAATTTAGCCGCGCAGTCGCATGTTGGAATTTCATTTGAAGTTCCGGAATACACAGCTGAAGTTACAGGCGTTGGAACTTTGAAATTGCTTGAGGCGATAAGGCAAAATAAACCCGACGCAAAATTTTATCAAGCCTCAACTTCAGAATTGTTCGGCGGACTTCCTGAAACTGCGCCGCAGTCTGAACTTACGCCATTCTATCCAAAAAGTCCTTACGGCGCGGCGAAACTTTACGCTTATTGGATAACTAAAAATTACCGCGAAAGTTACAATCTTTTTGCGGCGAATGGAATTTTGTTTAATCATGAATCGCCAAGACGCGGCGAAGATTTTGTCACGCGCAAAATTACAAAAGCTGTTGCAAAAATTTTTTCAGGCAAACAGGAAAAACTTTCGCTGGGCAATTTAAATGCAAAACGCGACTGGGGCTTTGCAGGTGATTATGTTGAAGGTATGTGGAAAATTTTGCAACAGGACAAGGCTGACGATTTTGTTTTGGCGACAGGCGAAACTCACACAGTGCGCGAATTTGTTGAAGTTGCATTCGCCGAAGTCGGAATTAAAATTTCTTGGCGTGGCGTTGGCGTTGAGGAAAAAGGTTACAATGCTGAAACCGGCAAATTATTAGTCGATGTTAATGAAAAATTTTTCCGTCCTGCCGAAGTTGATTTACTGCTTGGCAATCCTGCAAAAGCTGAAAAAATTTTAGGCTGGCAACGCAAAACAAATTTCCGCGACTTGGTGAAAATGATGATTGAATCTGACTTGAGGAGTGAAAAAAATTCATGAACCATTCTGAACAAAAAATTTGCGAACTGAAAAAATATATATTGCAAATATCACATGACACGCATGAAGGACACGTTCCAAGCGCGTTTTCAGTTTTGGATATTTTGTATGTCTTGTACCACGAAGTTTTGAACATTGATCCGCACAATCCAAAAAAATCCGACCGCGATTATTTGATTGTCAGTAAAGGTCATTCGGCAGTTGGAATTTATGCTATTTTGGCTGACTGCGGTTTTTTCGACATGGAGGAATTAAAAACTTTCGGCAAATTTAAAAGTCGGTTAGGTGGACATCCTGATTTAAATAAAGTACCTGGAATTGAAGCCTCGACAGGTTCACTTGGACATGGATTTCCAATTGCTGCAGGGATTGCCATGGGCGTTGGTTATAAAAATTCCGCGCAGAAAGTTTTTTGCATAGTTGGCGATGGCGAATTGAATGAAGGCAGCGTTTGGGAAACTTTTGCACTTGCAGGCGAACATCAGCTGAAAAATTTTGTTGCAATAATTGATTATAATCATTCGCTCGACAGATCTATACGCTGGGGAAATTTGGAAAATAAAATTTCTGAATTTGGCTGGGATACTGCAGTTGTTGACGGTCACAATCACGCCGAACTGTTGAAAATTTTTACTAAGCAACATGATAAACCATTGGCAGTTATAGCAAATACAATTAAAGGCAAAGGTTGCGCCACAATGGAAAAAGATCCTGCAGCTTGGCATCACAGAGCACCTAATGACGCAGAATTACAACAGCTTATGGAGGAATTGAAACAATGACTATCGGTATGCGACAACAATTTACAAAAACAATGACAGATTTAGCAAAAAGCGACGACAGCGTCATTGTTCTGCTTAATGACATTGGCGTTTGGGCGTTCAGACATTTGAAGGCAGAATTTCCTAACCGCGTCCACAATTTAGGTATTATGGAGCAAGCGTCAGTCAGCATTTCTGCCGGACTTTCTTTAGCAGGTTACAATACATTTTTTCACACAATCGCGCCTTTTATTGTTGAGCGTGCTTATGAACAACTTAAAGATGACTTCGGCTACCAAAATATCAATGGCAATTTTGTAAGCGTCGGCGCGTCGTTTGATTACAGCAAACTTGGAATGACGCATAGTTGCCCGGCTGATGTCGGTATTTTAATGCAAATTCCAAATATGCAAATTGTTTTGCCGGGAACTGCAAAGGAAGAAGATATTTTAATTAAAAATTCCTACAACAATGGAAGTCCTACATATTTTAGACTTTCAGAAACT
>CAJOPJ010000180.1 GCA_905236325.1 uncultured Selenomonadaceae bacterium | reverse complement strand
GCGTAGGTTTTGTTATGGAACAAAATTACTCAATCGATATGCCTAAAAAAATGCGTGAGGACTTCGGCTACTTTGTTAAAGGCGTTTCTGACCAAAAGCACAAGGAACTTTTGCCGGACGAAATTTATCAAATTTTCCACGATGAATATGTTAATGTTGAAAAGCCTTACAAATTGATTGACTTTCAGTTAAAAAAAGAACCGGACGGCACGCGTTCCGGTAGTGTTGATATTGAAGTCAATGGCGAAAAAGTTACCTACTCAGCACGCGGCAATGGTCGCCTTGATGCAATTTCAAACGCACTGCAAAAAAATCTCAACATAAATTACAGCAATGTTACTTACAATGAACACGCGCTGGAAATCGGACAAACTTCACGCGCCATTGCTTATATCAGCATAACCGCGCCTGACGGCAAAGTTATCTGGGGCGCAGGTATGGATACAGATATTATTACTGCATCAATTCAGGCGTTAATCAGCGCAATTAACAGAATGATTGCAAATAAATAAAAAAATTGATAGATCGTCAGCAAAAAATAATCGACTGACAGTCTATCATTTTTTTGTTTAAAAACTAAAAGCCATTTACATTGATTCCGGCGCAGAAACACCAAGTAAGCCTAAGCTGTGTTTGATAGTGTGCGCAGTTATTTTTACAAGGCTGAGTCTGGCTTTTGCAAGTTCAGTTTCAACACCCAAAATTCTGCAGTCACGATAAAAACTATGAAACTGCGCGGCTAAGTCGTAAGCATAACGTGCAATTCTTTGCGGCGCAAAATCAAGTGCGGCTTTTTCAACCTCCTGCGGATATTCAAGTAGCTTATTTATCAAGTCAAGTTCGGCGTTTGAGTTCATCAAGCTGAAATTTATATTTTCATCAGATAAATTGGTGACCTGCTTACAAATACTGCAAATTCTGGCGTGTGCGTATTGAATGTAGTAAACAGGATTTTCTGAAGATTGCTTTTTTGCAAGGTCTAAATCAAAATCAAGCTGACTGTCAATTGAACGCATTAAGAAAAAATATCTTGCGGCATCAGTGCCGACTTCTTCAATAAGTTCGTGCAGTGTAATAGATTCGCCGGTGCGTTTAGACATTTTTACAAGTTCGCCGCCACGATAAAGACTAACCATTTGCAGCAATAAAATTTTCAGCTTGTCAGCGTCGTAACCTAAAGCAGTCATAGCCGCCTTGACGCGTGAAATATAGCCGTGATGATCTGCACCCCAAAGGTTAATCATTGTGCCAAAACCTCTGTCAAATTTGTCTTTGTGGTAAGCAATATCAGCCGCAAGATAAGTTGCAACGCCGTTTTCACGCACAACAACTCTGTCTTTATCGTCGCCGTACTTTGTAGAATTTAACCAAAGTGCGCCGTCTTTACTGTAAATAGTTCCATTTTCCTGCAAGATTTTTATTGCGCTTTCAATTTTGCCATTGTGCAAAGTTCTTTCGCTGAACCAATTATCAATAAAAACTTTAAAATCAGCTAAATCTTTTTTCAATTCAGCCAATTTATCGGCATATGCCAAGTCCATTAAAATTCTTAGTCGTTCATCTTCCGGCAAATTTAAATATTTATCGCCGTACTCTGCTACAATTTTTTTTGCAGTGTCAATAATATCAACAGCGTGATAGCCATTTTCAGGAAATTCAACTTCCTGCCCAAGCAATTCAAGGTAGCGCGCATTTACAGATTTAGCAAGGTTTTCCATTTGATTACCTGCGTCATTAATGTAATATTCACTTTCAACATTGTAACCGGCAGAGCGCAAAATATTAACAATCGCACTACCGGCAGCTGCGCCGCGACCGTGACCTACATGAAGTAAGCCGGTAGGATTTGCGCTGACATATTCAATTTGGATTGTAGGATTATTTTTATTTGCCAGCTGACCAAAATTTTCAAGATTGTAATAAATATTTTTCAGTTCGGTATAAATAACATCGCTCTTCAGGTAAAAATTTAAAAAACCTGCGCCGGCAATTTCAATTTTTTCAATGAATGGCGCGTCGATTCTGGATTTAATTTCCTGCGCGATATTTTTAGGTGCAGTGTGAAAAATTTTAGCAGTTTGCATAGCAAAATTGGTTGCAAAGTCGCCGAAGTCTTTTTTTGGCGGAACTGTTAAATTTACAACCGGCAATTCACCGTTTAAGTCAAAAATTTTATCCTCAATAGCCGATTGCACGGCTTTTTTTATTGCGTCTGCGATTTTATTTTTTATTTCCAAAATATTTACCTCCTAAATTTTGGTTTATTTAATATTTCTCCCAAAATTATTGCATTCATTGTGGCGTTTGGCGTTAAATCAAGTTTAAATTTTTTTTGCTTAGGCGGCTTTTCATCTGACTTACTTAAAACATTACCACTTTCAATCTTTCCATTTAACTTACTTTCCAATTTTTTTTGTTGATAAATTTCGGCAAGATTTATTTCCGGCGTTGGTTGATTGGTTTCAATTTTTCTGGGCGGCTTAGTTTTTTTATTTTCAAACACTCCTTGAAGAACAGTAATAACAATCCAGATTATTATGATAATTGAAATATCCATTGAAAAGACCTCAATCTTTAGTTTCGCCGGCGTGACTTATTGATTTACGCATTTCGGTATCGGATTGAATGTTCATCATATTGAAATAATCCATAACGCCAAGTTTGCCTTCCTGAAGTGCAGTTGCCATAGCGTGAGGAACTTCGGCTTGCGCTTCAACAACTTTTGCTTGCATTTCTTGCGTATAGGCTTTCATTTCCTGTTCCTTAGCGACAGCCATAGCGCGGCGTTCTTCAGCTTTAGCTTGTGCAATGCGCTTATCTGCTTCGGCTTGATCGGTTTGAAGTTGTGCGCCAATATTTCTGCCAACATCGACATCGGCAATATCAATCGACAAAATTTCAAAAGCAGTGCCGGCATCAAGCCCTTTGCCAAGAACAGTTTTAGAAATATCGTCCGGACTTTCCAAAACATCAGTATGACGCTCTGAACTGCCGACAGTTGTAACAATACCTTCGCCGACACGTGCAATTATTGTAGGCTCACCTGCGCCGCCAACTAATCTGTCAATATTTGCACGAACTGTGACACGCGCTTTGATTTTAAGTTCAATACCATTTTTGGCAACGGCAGAAACTACAGGAGTTTCAATGACTTTTGGATTGACGCTCATTTGAACAGCTTCCAAAACATCACGACCTGCCAAATCAATCGCAGCACTGCGTTCAAAAGGCAATACAATTTGTGCACGCTGACTTGCAATCAATGCGTCAACAACTTTATCGACATTGCCGCCTGCCAAATAATGCGCCTCAAGCTGATTGACATTAACTTCAAGACCGGCTTTGTTAGCTTTTATCAGCGGCATAACAATTTTGCTTGGCGGAACGCGACGCATACGCATACCAACCAGAGTAAAAATTCCAACATGAACATCAGCAGCCAATGCAGAAATCCACAAGCCGATTGGTACAAAATGCAAAAATGTTGCGCCAAAAGTAAAAATCAGCACAACAAAAAATACCAAACTAAATATAAAATCCACAAAAAAAACCTCCTTAACAATGTTAAGTTATACTAATACAGCTTAATCACAAAAGCAAGTAATTTTGATTGATTGATTTTGAAAGCAAAAAAAAATCCACCTTCCGGCAGATTTTTATTTTTCAAATTTTAGAACTGCAATTTTTAAAAATTTTTTCAGCAAAATTTTCCTCCAAAATCTGAAATTTAAATTCAGTATTTGCGCCAATGTAATTTTTGAAAAATTTTTGGTAACGCTCAAGAAATTCTTCTGCGCCTTCAGGTGGAATTACAAATTGCAAATTTATTTTTGCTTGATTATTCAGCGCGCAAATTGCCTCTGTCAAACCTGTCGGAACGCTGATAATATTTTCACAAAGTCCGGCAAAAACTACAGTTTCCAACAGCGGCAGAAAAATATTTTTACAACCTTCAACAGCGCAGTTGCCATTAATTACAACATCAAAACCGCGATTGATAAATTGCTCGGCAAGTTCACTCCAAAGCTCCTGCCGATTATTCAGCTTATTAAACGAAATTCCTTCAGTTACAAAAAAAACAACTTTTCCTTGAACCAAATTTAGGTCGCAGAATATTTTTTTTGCATTTTCCTGAATTGAATATGGAATTTCGACAGGATAGCGCGTGAAAACTTTTTTGCCGGAATCAACTTCCAAGAAGTCACGCATTTTTTC
>CAJOPJ010000179.1 GCA_905236325.1 uncultured Selenomonadaceae bacterium | reverse complement strand
TGTTGTATTTGTATCTGTTGTATTTGTATCTGTTGTATTTGTATCTGTTGTATTTGTATCTGTCGGCGTTGAATAAGCAGAAATTGTATCTTCAACTAGGGAGGCTTGGTTAGCAAAATATCTGAGCAACATATAGCCGGTAGAGTACCAGTTGCTGGAATTGCTGTTATAAACTGCACTGCTTAAGTTTGAATAGCTGCTTGCAATGTTGTAAATTTGATACAGCCTGAAATCATCAATGCCATGAGTAAGTTCGGCAATGCCTTCACTGAAAAGTTCCGGCATTTGATAATCACCATTGAAATTTGCAGCTAAAACTGCGTGCGTAAATTCATGCGCCAAAGTTCTGTCTAAATAGCCGGCAAATTTAAATTTATCGCCCGAGCCATTAACATTTGTTGTGTCCAAGTTTGAGTAGTAGTAGGAATTTATGTTCAGAGAAAGATTGTAGCATTTAGCATAATCAGCGTCTCCGTAATAAAAATAACTTGAAGCAACATAAGCTAAATAACCGGCAGTCGAATCATTTACAAAATTAACAGTAATTTTATTGCAAGTTACGCCGTCGTTATAAAAACTTAAGCCATAGGAATCACTGATTAAATCTAGCGCAGAATCAATCCACCAGCTGTAAAGTCCGCCGACAATAAATTGCTGATCTTCATTAAGCGTATCTTGTTCGGGCAGATAGACAGTTAAGCCTTGAGTTGAAAAAGTTGTTTCGGTTGGATATTGCCATTCGCCGCTTTCAAGAACAATATCTTCAGCATTTTTTGAAACTCCGCTACCTGCGTCAGAACCTGTAATTGCGCCGGTATCGTCGTTCAAAAGCGTAATTCCACATTCATTAACCAAAAAACCGTTCCAATCATTGCCATAATTTGCACGCGAATTAACAAAATTATTTTTTAAATCTTCCCAGCTGCTAAAATCCGAAACAGAACTGACTGCATAATCCAAAGCCTCAACACCATAAAGTTCGGTTGTATCTAAAACGCCCATGAAATTTTTTATAACTTCGTGCGCTGTAATTTCTTTTGACATTTTTTATCACGCTCCATCATTTTCTGAGCTTTATTATTCAATAATAAAATTAAAAACAGATTAAATTAAAAAAAATGCGTAATTTTGCAAAATTGATTTTTTTATTGCACTGAATCAAAAATTTTTTTATAATGCGCAAGTGATTTTTTTGTTTGGAGGGCTTAAAATGCAAAATTTTAGTTATGAACCTGTGCGCGTTTGTTCAAAGCAAATTATTTTCAGCGTTGATGACGACGGCAAATTGCACAATGTAAATTTCGTTGGCGGTTGTCCAGGAAATTTATCGGCAATAAGTAAACTTGTTGAAGGCAAAGATGCAAAACAAATTGCAGAAATTTTGCGCGGAAATCTTTGCGGAAATCGTGGAACAAGTTGCGCTGATCAGTTTGCACTTGCGATTAATGCGGCAATAAATTAAAAAAATTTTTTTTTTTCGACAATCGCAGAATTTTTTTTTTTGCGATTGATTTTTTTTTGCGGAGGTTTTTAAATGAAAATTTTAACTTTAGATATTGGTGGCACTTACATAAAATTTGCGACTGCAGATGAACAGGCAAATTTTTTATCGCGTGGAAAAATTTTTACGCCGCTTGATAGTCATGAAAATTTTTTGCAAACTATCGTCGAACTTTTTAAATTATCTGACGCTGAAGGAATTGCAATTTCATTGCCAGGCGTGATTGATTCAGTGCGTGGATTTTGCGTAACCAGCGGCGCAATCAAACACAACAAAGGCAAATTTATTGTAGATGAACTTCAGCAACTTTGCAAGGTTAAAGTTACAATCGAAAATGACGCAAATTGCGCGGCTATTGCTGAAGCAAAAATCGGTAGCTTGGCTGATGTTTCGGACGGCTTTGTTATGGTTTTTGGAACGGCAGTCGGCGGCGCATTTATTAAAAATAAAAAATTGCACCGCGGCAAAAATTTTATTGCCGGCGAAGTTTCTTACACTTTCAACGACGGCGATGAACTTGAATTTTTTGGCGAACAATGTTCAGTAAAAAAAATTTTGCGCGATTATACTTTGCTGAAAAATTTGCCTGAGCGAATCAGTGGCGAAGTTTTTTTTGATAAAGTTGAACTCGGCGAAGTTGAGGCGCAGAATTTGCTTGATAAATTTTGCAGAAAAATTGCTGTGAAAATTTTTAATCTGAATATGATTTTGGATGTTGAAAAATTTGCAATCGGCGGCGGAATCAGCGAACGAAAAATTTTTATCGACGCAATTAATTTGAACTTGAAAAATATTTATTTTGAAGTCGGAATGAATTTTCCGCGCGTTGAAGTTGTGCCCTGCAAATTCCGCAACGACGCAAATTTAATTGGTGCACTTTTTAATTTTTTGGAATAGAAAATTTTGTAAAAATTTTTGAAAATTTTTTAGCCTTCGCGGCTATTTTTTTTGCTGAAATTTGGCTGGAAAAAATAATTTTAGGAACACAAAAATTAAAAATCTTGAATTTTAGGAACACAATAATTATAATATAAAAAAATACTAAAATTTTAAGAAAGTGGCGATAAATATGGGTGTTGGACGACCAAAACTTGAAATTGCAAGAACTGAAAACCTGCATTTTAGACTGACCAAATTTGAACTTGAAAAAATTTCCAGAGTTGCTAAAGAAAAAAATTTAACAAAAACTGACGCAATTTTGAAAGGCATTGAACTTCTTGAACGCGATAAGCCAAAAATTTTGCGCTCGCAACTTAATAAACAAAAAAATATTCAGCCA
>CAJOPJ010000178.1 GCA_905236325.1 uncultured Selenomonadaceae bacterium | reverse complement strand
TTATTATTGCAGCTGATAAAAATGTTGCTATGGCGCGTTTTGACGGTAAGCATGTCGTCATTACAAAAGTTGCGGACGGTATTAACAAAGCTGATGAACTGATTGATCGTGCGCTTGACGGCTCTGCTCCGATTTACCACGCAAAAGCCGGCGAATCTGCAGCTACTTCAGCTGACGCAGGAACTGATGAAAGTTTAGGTCGTCAAATTTACAAGCACTTAATGAATGGCGTATCGCATATGTTGCCTTTTGTCGTCGGTGGCGGTATTTTAATTGCGATTGCGTTTTTAATTGACGGCTTTGCAGTTGATTTTGACGCTTTACCTGCTGCTGAACGCGGCAATTTTGGTTCAATAAATCCTGTTGCAAAGTTCTTTAAAGATGTCGGCGGCGCGTCGTTCGGATTTATGTTGCCTGTCTTGGCAGGATTTATTGCAATGTCGATTGCTGACAGACCGGGTTTAGCGGCAGGTTTTGTTGGCGGTGCATTAAGTGCGTCGAATGGTTCAGGATTTTTAGGCGCGTTAGCTGCCGGTTTCTTGGCAGGTTACATTGTCAACTGGCTGAAAAAAGCTGTCAGCGGCTTACCTGCGTCTTTGGAAGGCACAAAACCAATTTTGATTTATCCATTGCTCGGCGTTTTGGCTATTGGCTTTATTTGTACGCTGATAATCGGTCCGCCAATCGCAGCTGTCAATGAATGGCTTATTGATACGCTCAAAAATATGGACACTTCAGCGCAACTTTTGGTTGGTGCACTTGTTGGTGGTATGATGGCTATTGACATGGGCGGTCCAATCAACAAGGCAGCTTATGTTACAGGCACAGGACTTTTGGCTAGCGGCGAATATCATGTTATGGCGGCTGTTATGGCTGGTGGTATGGTTCCGCCTTTGGCAATTGCTTTTGCAACTTTCCTGTTCAAAAACAAATTTACGCCGAGTGAAAGACAAACCGGACCTACAAACATTGTAATGGGATTGTCATTTATTACTGAAGGCGCGATACCTTTTGCCGCAGGAGATCCATTGCATGTAATACCGGCTTGCGTTGCAGGTTCAGCAACTGCAGGTGCCTTGACAATGATGTTTGATTGTACACTTCGCGCACCGCACGGCGGAATTTTTGTTGTTCCGACAATCGGTAATCCTGTAATGTATTTAGTTGCAATTTTAGTAGGCGCGGCAGTTGGTTGTGCAATTTTGGGCGCAATTCGCAAACCACGTCCTCAAGATTGACAAAAATTTTTATAAACAATATTTCCTGCCTAAGTGCAGGATTTTTTTTTGCGTAATTTATTAAAATTGTTGACTTGCTGAAATTACTTTGATAAAGTTTGAACGCAAATAGGTTTTAATTCTGTAAAGGAGGTTTCAACCCATGAACAAAAAATCGGTTGAGGAACTCAAAACAATAGCAAAGGATTTGCGCAGAAAAATTGTTACAATGGTTTATGAAGCAGGTTCGGGGCATCCAGGCGGTTCACTTTCCGCAGCGGACTTTGTCACAGCCTGCTACTTTTATGAAATGAATGTCGATCCGAAAAATCCAACTTGGGAAGATCGCGATAGATTTGTCTTGTCAAAAGGACACGCCGCACCTGCACAATATGCTGCACTTGGTACGCTGGGATTTTTTCCGGAAGAAACTTTGCATACGCTTAGGCAGGAAGGCTCAATCTTGCAAGGTCATCCCAATATGACTTGTCCCGGAATTGATATTCCGACAGGTTCGCTCGGTCAAGGTATTGCCTGTGCAGTCGGAATGGCGATTGCGCTTAAGGCTGATAAAAAATCTGCGCGTGTATTTGCAGTTCTTGGCGATGGCGAATGTCAGGAAGGCGAAGTTTGGGAATCTGCTCAAACTGCCGCTAAATACAAACTCGATAACTTAATTGCCTTTGTTGATAACAACGGCTTGCAACTTGATGGTTCAGTTGAGGAAATTATGCCTGTCGGAAGTTTGGCTGATAAGTTCAAAGTTTTTGGTTGGGAAGTTTTTGAAATTGACGGCAACAATATGGAGGAAATTTTAAAAACTTTCGACTCAATAAAAAATTCCACAACGCAAAAACCAAAATGTATTGTAGGTCACACAGTCAAAGGCAAAGGCGTTTCATTCATGGAAAATGTTGTCGGTTGGCATGGTGTTGCACCTAAAAAAGATCAATTTGAACAGGCATTGAAAGATTTAGCTTGAGGAGTGGTTGGAATGGAAAAAATTGCAACGCGCATGGGCTTTGCCGCAGAAATGGTTGAGCTTGGCAAGGAAAACGATAAAATTTTTGTGGTTGACGCGGATATCAGCTCCTCCTGCAAATCGGACGGTTTTGCAAAGGCTTTTCCAAAACGCCAAATCAATGTTGGCATTGCGGAACAAAACGCGGCAGGAATTGCGGCAGGTTTGGCTACTTGTGGAAAAATACCTTTCGTGGTCAGCTACGCAATTTTTGCGTCGCTCAGAATGTGCGAAATGGTGCGTCAAGAAATTGCCTATCCAAATTTAAATGTCAAAGTTGTCGGCTCGCACGGCGGACTTTCTCCTGCGGCTGACGGCGCAAGTCATCAGTCGATTGAGGATATGGGCGTTATGCGTACCATTCCGAACATGACAGTTGTTATGCCGGCTGATTATTGGTCGGCTAGGAAACTTACGCGCGCCATTACAAATTTTGAAGGTCCTGTCTTTATCAGATTCACTCGCGACTCAATTCCTGTAATTTATGATGAAAATGTTGAATTTGAAATTGGTAAGGCGCATATGATTCAAGACGGCGCGGACATTGCAATTATTGCCAACGGCGACACAGTTTGCAGGGCGATTGAAGCGGCTAAAATGCTTGAGGCTGAAAATATTTCAGTGCGACTGCTTGATATGCACACAATTAAGCCGCTCGATGTTGACGCAGTTAAAGCCGCAATTGACAAAATCGGCAAAATTATCACTGTCGAAGATCACAACATTATCAATGGGCTTGGCACTGCTGTTTGCGAAGTTGTCGCAGAATATGGCAAAGGTAAAGTTAAGCGCATTGGTATTCAAGATAAGTTCGGTGAATCAGCAGTTTATGAACGCCTTATGGAAAAAAATGGTATCACGCCGGAGGCGATTGTTAAGGCGGCAAAGGAGTTTTAAATGAAAATTACAATTGGTAGCGATCACGGCGCAGTTGAACTTAAAGACGCTGTGAAAAAAATTTTGGCAAATTTAAATTGTGAAGTTAATGACATTGGAACTTTCGGCAACGACGCTGTTGACTATCCTGACATTGCAAAAAAAGTTTGTGCGGAAGTTGTCGCCGGAAAATCTGAACGCGGAATTGTTCTTTGCGGTACAGGAATTGGAATTTCAATCGCCGCAAATAAAATTAAAGGCATACGCTGCGCACTTTGCAATGATGTTTTTTCTGCAAAAATGAGCCGCGAACACAATAACGCAAATGTTTTAGCAATGGGCGGGCGCGTTTTGGGAATTGGACACGCGGGCGAAATTATACGCGCTTGGATT
>CAJOPJ010000177.1 GCA_905236325.1 uncultured Selenomonadaceae bacterium | reverse complement strand
ACGCATATTTATAAGCTGATTGCTTTTTTGCTTGAACTGCGACCAAATATCTTGAACTTTGTTAATCTGTGCCATAAGTTCCGGTGTGTCTTTATTTATTGCTAAGTAGTCATTTATATCTTTATCCAGTGAGGCTACTGCATCATTGTATTTTGCAAGGCGCGAAGTCCTCCACAATTCAGGATCTGTTGTTAAAGGTCCCATTGCCGATTGAAATTGTGCGACGCGCATTGAATGACGCGCTTGTCCTGCTAAGTCAATATTTTTTAAGTTGACTTCATACATACGCTCAATATCCGCCTTTGCAGATTGTTGAGCAAAAAAACCGGCTGCGCCAATAACCAACATTCCAACTATCGCAATGACATTTAGAATCATCAATTTGTAGGCGACTTTTAGATTGTCCATCCAGCCCATTAAAACCATCCTTTCAAGAAAAAAAATTCTGATAATTTTTTACATTATATCTGATAAAAATATCATTTACAAGGATTAGTTTTAGCTAAAATTAAAAATCAAACAATTTATCCAACATTGCACGCCAACCTTTGGAAACACTTTCCATGTCTTTGCCGGTAAGTAAACTTTTTGCAAGTTCTTTGACACATTTTGAGGCGGGGGAATTAGGTTTACTTAAAATGAACGGTGCTTGATTTTTCACGGCGGCGCGGACTGCTCTGTCTTCATAAACATAGCCAAGACATTCGACAGAAATATTTAAAAATTTCTGCGTAGTTTGATTAAGTCTGTCGGTAACTTCAAGACATTCCTCTTCGTCGCGGATTCTATTAACAACCAATTTTATTTCGCGCTTTTTGGAATATTTGCTGTAAGCCTTAACAACAGCATAGGCATCGGCAAGTGCAGTCGGTTCAGGCGTTGTTACAAGCAAAACTTCATTAGCAACCAAAATAAATTCAATAACATAACGGCTTAAACCTGCGCCGGTGTCGATTATAATTACATCAGCCAATTTACCGGCGTTTGAAAGTTTGCGGTGAATCATACGCTGAGCTGAGCGATTGACATTCAAAGCAGTTTCAATAGCAGCCACGCCGGAAATGTATTTAACGCCGCTCAAGCCTTCTTCGACAACATCTTCAAGTTCAACTTCGTCGTCAAGCAAATCAACCAAGCTGCGATTAGTTACGCGCCCCATCAAAACATTAACATTAGCCATACCAATATCAGCGTCGATAAGCAAAACTTTTTTGCCGGATTTTTGCATTTCAAGTGCCAAGTTCACAGCTAAATTAGTTTTGCCGACGCCGCCTTTGCCGCTGGTTATTGCAATAACGCGCGTATCATTTTCCAAATTTAAATCAAGTTCGCCAATTTGCTTTGAGCCGACTTCCGCCTCAGACAATTCTTCAAGTAAATTTCTTAATCTTGATGCTTGATCTGCCATTTTTTGCCTCGCAATCAAACGACTTTATTTAAAATCAAATCAGTCAAAATATCAGCCGTTGCCAATTCAATATCATCAGGCACGCTCTGCCCGGTCGTAATGTAGCTAAGCGCAAGTTTTTGATTGTTCATTAAATTTATAATCATGCCTAAGCTGGCAGTTTCATCAATCTTGGTGACGATAATTTTTTCAGGATTGACTGCAGAAAATTTATTGATAATATCCTGCGCGTCAGTAAATTTAGTTGTTGCGCTTATAACTAAATGCTTTTCAATTCTTGGATTGACGCGCAAAAATTCTTCAAGTTCGCGCATTTGCTGAACATTTTGCTGACTGCGTCCTGCAGTATCAATTAAAACCAGCTCCTTGTGCTTATGCTTTTCAATTGCGACTTTAAGTTCCTCCGGCGTATAAACAATTTCCAAAGGCAAACCTAAAATGTCGGAGTAAGTTTTCAACTGATCAACTGCGGAAATTCTGTAAGTGTCTGCCGTTATCAAAGCAGCGTTGATTCCGTGTTCAAGCACAAATTTTGCTGCAATTTTTGCAAGCGTTGTAGTTTTGCCTACACCTGTGGTTCCCAAAAGCGCGACAAGTCTTACTCCGTGACGATTTAACTTGATGCCGTCTGCAAATCTCAAATGTTCGCTT
>CAJOPJ010000176.1 GCA_905236325.1 uncultured Selenomonadaceae bacterium | reverse complement strand
TGTCCTGCTTGAAAATCGCAAAACAAAAATGTCTGCCGAAGTTCTGACCGAAAAAGCAAATTTAATGTTTATTCCGCTCGACGCAATGCAGAAATTTACAAGTAAAAATCCTAAAATTTATCAAAAAATTTTGCAGCATATACTCGGCGAAATGGAAAAATATCAAAGACTTTGGATAAATTCTTAATACAAACAAAAAACATTGACAAACTTTTTATACTGCTATAAACTTCAACGCATAGCGCATTGGCGTTGAGGGTTATTTTTTTTACTTTAAAAGGAGCAATTTAATTGTTAGTTCACGATTTAATAAAATGCGGACGCGCAGAAGACACAGCGATTGTTGATAAAGGCAAAACAATGACTTATGCTGATTTTCAGCAGTCTGTAAACAGATTTCGCAATCGACTTTATGCGCTTGGCATTCGCGAAGGCGACAGAGTAGGAATTTTTTCAAGAAACAGCGCGGAATTTATTTTTGCATATTTTGCCGTTGCCTCTTTGGGGGCAATTAACGTGCCGATAAATTTTCAGTTGAGTATGCCTGAAACGGCTTTTATTTTAAAAAATTCCGAATCCAAAATTGTTTTGACATATACGCCGTTGAATTTGGGCGACGACGTAAAAATTCCGCAATACGACATTGCAACTTTCGGCGAAACTGATTTTGAAGTTGACGCGCCGACTCTTCCTGCAGATTTTGACGAAAATTCACCTTGCGTTATAATTTACACTTCCGGCACTACCGGCAATCCTAAAGGCGCAGTTCTTTCGCACAAAAATTTGATTCACAATACTAAGCAATGCAGTGTTTTCAAATGTCACAGAGAGTGCAAAGTTTTGTGCGTTCTGCCAATGTACCATTGCTTTGAATGGACTTGCGCAGTTTTGCATACTTTTTATTGCGGTGCAGAAGCTCACGTTATGGCGAACTTCAAGCCTAAAGATATGATTGATATGGTACGCCGTGAAGGAATTACAGATATTATTGCAGTGCCGTCAATTTTAAGTTTGGTTACTGCACTTGCCAAGCCTGAAGATTTTAAAACTGTGCGCTTTGCAATGAGCGGCGGTACGACTTTACCTGAAAAAATTATCACAAACTTTAAGGAAAAATTTAACTTGCCCATTGCGGAAGGTTACGGACTTTCAGAAACTTCGCCTGCAGTTTTTCTTACAACGCACGGCAAAGAACGCGTCGGCTCTGTCGGAAATATTCTGCCTGACGAAGAAGTTAAACTTGTTGACGCGGAAGGCAATGAAGTTGCTGTAGGCGAACCGGGCGAAGTTTTGGTACGCGGCGGAAATGTTATGCTCGGCTACTGGAAAAATCCTGAAGCAACGGCGGCGGCTTTCGACAAAGACGGCTGGTTGCATACAGGCGACGTTGCAAAATGCGACGCGGACGGCTATTATTACATTGTTGACAGAATCAAAGAAATGATTATCAGCATGGGCGAAAATATTTATCCGCGCGAAGTCGAGGAAGTTATTTATAAATTTGAAGGCATTCAAGATGCCGCAGTTATCGGCGTGGACGATAAATTACGCGGTCAAGCCGGAGCGTGTTTTTATGTTTTGAAGGAAGGCGCGACGCTTGACAAACAGAAGTTCAGAAAATTTTTGCAGGAAAATCTTGCGCTTTATAAAATTCCGCGCGAGTTTCGCGAATTAAAAGAAATGCCGCGAACTTCGACGGGAAAAATTTCCAAGAAAACAATTCTTGCAAATTACTTGGCAGGTAAAAATAAATAAATAATTTTTACAAATAAAAAATCGACGGTTGAAGAAATTAGCCGCCGATTTTTTTTAACTCCTAATTGCCTTGCGTTTCATTACATAGTTCCACAAAGTTACAATCACAGTCGCGCCGAGTTTTGCAATCATATAATGCAGTAAAATTATTTCTACAAAAAACCACATGCACAGTTGTTTCAAGCCCAAGCCTACAATGCTTGATCCGATAAAAATTGTTGCTTGTTTCGGCGTTTGTTTTTTTGCGCCTTTGAAGAC
>CAJOPJ010000175.1 GCA_905236325.1 uncultured Selenomonadaceae bacterium | reverse complement strand
CCAAAGTATTGGCGACAATCCTGCAAAAAACATCAAGTCCTCATCCTCTCCGCTAATCACTTATTGCTTATTATTTATCGCAATTATATGACTATTTTGTCTTTCAATCAAGCAGAATTTAGACTCCTAACGCTGTTAACCAGCCTCTAAATTCTGACAGCTAAACTTTCACTTTATTTTCAAAAATATTTATGATATACTTTCAAAAACTGAAAAAATTCTGTAGGGAGGTGGAAATTTTGCCAACAAATCAAACTGACGAAAATTCCATTGGCGAAAAGAAAAGATTTTGGAATAACGACATGGAAGCAATTATCGGCATTATGGTTGTACTTTTGATTTTGGGCACAATAAATGTTTTCAGTTCAAGTTTTATTTTGGCGGAGGCTGAATTTGATTCGCCGTACTTTTTTTTAAAGCGACATTTGATAAATATTTTTATCGGCTTGATTGCGTTTATAATTTGCTTTCGATTTGACTATCATCGTTGGCGAAAAATTATGCCGTTCATTTTGGTATTTACTTTGCTGTCGCTGATTTTGGTTTTGTTAATCGGTCCACAAGTTAATGGTGCAAGAAGGTGGTTGCCGCTGGGATTTATGCAATTTCAACCTGCAGAACCTGCAAAGTTAGTTGCAATAATGATAGCCGCCGCCTACGCTGCCTTACAAGTAAAAGCAAAACGCACAATAAATATTTTCACGCCACAAATTGGCATAATCGCAATAATGTTTCTTTTGACTGAACAAGAACCCGACATGGGCACGGCATCAATAATTTTGGGAATACCGCTGATAATGTTGGTCATAGCCGGTTTGCATAAGGAAAAAGTTTTGAAGTTAATCGGCGCAGTTGCAGTTGGTGTAATTTTGTTGATACTAAGGCAGCCTTATCGACTTGAACGCTTGAAAGTAACTTATGATCCATGGTCGGACGCGCAAAATGTAGGCTATCAAACTGTGCAGTCGCTTTCGGCAATTGGTTCGGGCGAACTTACCGGAATGGGCTTAGGCGTTGGCGTAAGTAAATATGACTACCTGCCGGAAGCGCACACTGACTTTGCATTTGCAATTTTTTGTCAGGAAAATGGATTTTTGGGCGCGATATTTGTATTTTTATTGTTTGCGGCGTTGACAGTTTATGCAGCAAGAATTGCGGCGCGTGCTAAAGATGAATATGGACAAATTTTAGCAGTCGGAATAATGATTTTGGTTGCAGGACAGGCTATTGCAAATTTGTTGATGGTCGGCGGAGTTTTTCCTGTTGTCGGAATACCTTTGCCGTTCATAAGTTACGGCGGAACTTCATTGATAGTCACAATGGCATCGATTGGAATTTTAGTAAATATTGGCAAACTTGGTGAAAAGCCAACATAAAAAAACTCCGCGCAGTTGCGGAGTAATTTTTTTGTCTGAAATTTATTTTATCTGCGATATTTGTTGCAAAGCAATTTTAATTTTCCTGCCTCAGCGTCAAGTTGATAATCGGCTTTTAAACGCCAAGCCCAGTTTGTTCCGATAGTTCCAGGCGTATTCATTCTTGCGCGGCTGTCAAGTTTCAAAATGTCCTGCATTGGAATAATTGCAAAGCGTGAATCAGACGCGTAAGCAAATTCAATCAGCTTTTGGCAAACATCATCAGGTCGGCGAACATCTGCGCCAATCAAAGCCGCAATAGTTGCCTTGCTTGAGTTGTCAACATCTTCCATGAACCAGCCGACAGTTGTATTGTTATCGTGCGTGCCGGTGTAAGTGATACTGTTTTCCGGCGGCATAAAACCAATTCTGCCATCTTCATTGAAGTGCAGTTCAAAATGCAAAACTTTCATTCCGGGAAAACCGCAATCTTGCCGCAGTTCTTCAACAGCGTCAGTAATAATTCCCAAGTCTTCTGCAACAATCTGCGCGTCGGGAAATTCTTTTTCAATTTCATAGAAAAATTTCTTGCCGGGACCTTTAATCCATTCGCCGTCAATCGCAGTTTTAGCGTCGCCGTCAACCGACCAATAAGACTCAAAAGCTCTGAAGTGATCAACGCGCACAATATCCACAAAGTTATAAAGTTTCTTGAAACGCAACTTCCACCAAGCGTAATTATCTTTAGCCATTTCTGCCCAGTCGTACTGTGGATTGCCCCAAAGCTGTCCGGTTGCACTGAAGTAGTCGGGCGGAACTCCTGCAACTTTTTCCGGTCTGCCTGTTTCGGTAAGCTGAAATTGTTTTTGATTAGCCCAAACATCAGCACTGTCAGCCGAAACAAATATTGGCATATCGCCCAAAATCTGAATACCGCGTTCGCGTGCATAGTTGTGAACTTTCTGCCACTGCAAATTAAAAATGTACTGTTCAAACTCAACATACAAAATTTCATCAGCCAACTTGATTTTCAGGTTAGACAAAGTTTTTTCGTCGCGCTTTTTAATATCGTCGTCCCATTCAATCCAGTAAGAATCATTATTCTGTGTTTTAATTGCCGCAAACAACGCATAATCAGGCAACCAATAATCTTGTTCCTTAACAAAATTTTCAAAGTCAGATTTAAGTTCAGTGTCGGATTTAATTTTCAATTTGAAGTTGTGAAATGCTTTATGTAACGCCGCTTCCTTCAATGCAATGACGCGTTCAAATTCAACAGTCGCCGAATTGTTGTGTCGTGAAATGTGAATATCGTATTCGGAAAGCAAGCCGCGTTCAATTAAATCATCAGGCGAAATTAACATCGAATTTCCTGCAAATGCACTTGGACTTTGGTAAGGCGAATAACCGAAACCGACAGGATTTAGCGGCAAAATTTGCCAGATAGTTTGACCGGCAGCTTTTAGGTAGTCGATAAATTCAAAAGCCTCTTTGCCAAAGTCACCAATGCCATATTTTGAGGGCAAACTGCTTGGGTGCAATAAAATTCCTGCGCGACGATCATAATTTTGCTGTTGCGCAATGTGGTGCAATAAAACGCCTTCCAGCGGTTGAAGTTTAAAATTGACTCTGCCGCGTGTAACAGGATATTTTTTTGCAGGATTTTTGGCATCGAACGCGTCAACAAAAACGCCGCTGGCAAAATCTGAAACATCAAAACTGACATCTTTAACCTCAGTTTTTGAGCGATTGAACGCAATTAAGTAAGCGTCATTTTCAGCGTCTTGGTCAAAAACATCGCGTCCTGTGCGAATAACTCTTGCGTAGGCAAAAATGTCATCATAACTTGGCAACGGCAAAAATTCACCGGTCTGCAAAACTAAATTATCATTGCGCATTTTGATAAATTTTTTGTAAGTTTCGCGCAGTTCAAGGTCGCCGCCGGTCCAATTATAAGGTCTGCGATTTGTTGGATCTTTAAAGCCCTGCATACCAATTTCATCGCCGTAATAGATGCACGGCACGCCCGGGTAAGTCATTTGCCAAAGAGCCGCCATCTTCAAACGCGCCTTACCAAGTTTTTCATGTTCAGCGTCAAGTTTAAATCTGGTTTGCTCAACTGCCGGCATTTTGTCGAAGTATGGAGCCTCGCCAAAGATAGTTACAGGGCGCATAATGTCGTGACTTGCAATTAAATTCATCATTGCATAGAAATTTTCTTTAGGATAATTTTCGCGCAAACTTTCCATGCGACGCATACAAGTTTTGCCGTCAATGTTGCCTAAAATAAAATTGAATAAATGTTCGCGGAAAGGATAATTCATCGCACTGTCCATTTCATAACCACAAAAATATTGACGCTGAACGCCATAAGCAATTTTGTTAGACGCGTCCTCCCAAACTTCGCCAATCATAACAGCATCAGGATTTGTTTTTTTCAATTCGGCAAAAAACGCTTGACTAAATTCAGCCGGCAGTTCATCAATAACATCAAGCCGCCAGCCCATAACGCCTTCGTGCAGCCAGTGGTGCAATACACTATTTTTGTCGCGAATTATAAAATCCATGTAGCTTGGCGTAATTTCGCGAACATTCGGCAAAGTGTCGAAATTCCACCAGCTTTCATAGTCGTTAGGAAAATTTCTGAAACTGTACCAGTCGAAGTAGGGCGAATCTTTCGACTGAAACGCGCCGATTGAATCATATTGCCCTTGACGATTGAAATAAATACTGTTGCTGCCTGTGTGGCTGAAAACGCCGTCAATAATAATGTTAATGCCTTTTGATTTTGCAGTTTCGACTAAATGTCTAAAGTCATCGTTCGTGCCGAGTATCGGATCTATTTTGTGATAGTCGCCTGTGTCGTAGTGGTGATTGCTTTCGGACTCAAAGACAGGATTAAAATAAATTGTGCTGATACCGAAGTCCTTTAGGTAGTCGAGTTTGCTTTCAATACCTTTCAAATTGCCGCCGTAAAAGTCATAGGCGATAATTTCATTTGTATCGGGGTCTTTGTAGTAAGCAGGTTCATCTTTCCAACTTGCGTGATAAACTGCGCCTAGTTTTTCGATAATTTCATTTCCAGCGCGGAAAAATCTGTCGGGGAAAATTTGATACATGACTGAATGTTTAAACCAGTCCGGAGTTTTTGCGCCTTTGCGATAAACTGTAATTTGGTAGGCAGGTGGCGCATAATCAAAATAAAGTTCGCCAACGCCGCCAAGTTGTTCAGGATTGTTGCCATAGTAGTAAGTGCGTTCCGCCGTGACAATTATAAAGTAATACCAAATCAAGCCACCATTTTCCGGCATAGTAATTTCTGCCGAGTAAAATTTTTCCTTCGATTTGTCATTGTCGCGTGTGGAAAGATTGGACCATTTTTCGCCGGTAGTTTCGCTCCAAGTGTGCAACAAAACTTGACGCACAATTTCATCAGTGTTAATCCTGATTCCAAGCCGAACAATACTTCCGGCTTCGGCTGCGCCAACTGTCGAACGGTAATAAATATTCTGTGAATTGTGTTCAACATTTGTTCTGTCCATTAAATCATCTCCTTTAAAATTTTTCGCAAAAATAATTCGCCAAAAATCTTAAAACGCCTTCAACATTCTACTGAGATATTCAGTTTCAACAAAATTATTCCAGTAAATATGTTTTAGTGCGAAATTTTCAGTTTTTGTAACCAGAGTTTTGTAAATTTCCAGCAACTTTGGAATTATTTGTTGACAAACTTCGCAAATTTCTTTCACGACAGGGTATTTCAGTGGCAAAATGTTTGGCAATTCACTAAAAAGCAATTCCATGTCTGCTATTGTTAAATTTCCAAGCAATGAACGCTTCAAAGCCTGCAAAGATTTTTCTTCAAACATATCAGCAGTCGCATCGTCCAAAAGATTTCCGCGCAACTTTGCACTGACTGCTCTACAAGTTAAAAATGTTTCAATCTTGCCTGAGAAAAATTCCTGCGGCGGATTGATTTCAAAAATCGGTGATAAATTTTTAAGCAGTGCGTCAAAGACTTTTTGATTTCTATTCACATCTTTAGGATTTTTTTCAACTGTAAGCCTTGAATTGCGATACTTCACAATGCTGTCGTCGAAAATGTCGTTTTTGTCGTGACCGTCAAATTGATCTCTTTGATAGGAAGTGACCCTACCATTTACATCGCCGCGTTGATGTTTTATTTGATATTCTTCCCAAGATTTTGTGTGGTAATGATTGATGACAATTTTTTTATCGCTACAAAATGCAGTTAAGGAACCAGGAATCAGTTGATAATTTTCATTGACGGCAAAAAGCAAGGTGAAATAATTTGCAAAGTGTGGATCGGAAAAATTTTTTATTCTGCGCGGATTTGTTATGCTTTTAAGATATTTGTTGACATTGAAGTCCGCTGTTGAACAGCGCGTAAATCTGTCCAAAACGCCAACGCTGTAATCGGCTTTTTCAAGATTGTTTGAGCCAAAACAACGCCAATTTACAGCAAGTCCTGCAATGTTGGAATTTTTAGCAAAAATTTCATCAGTAACTTCGGCAATGGTTGGTTTACTTTTTGGAAAAATAAATTCATCATCATCAATGCAAGTCATTAACCTGCAAAAAAATCTGAACTGCCGAACAGCGTCATTGTAACAAGGCATTTGCATAACTTGTCCAGGATAAAAAATATATGTCACAATTCCTTGCTCAATGTAAGGTTGCAAAACTTCTTTCATGTTGTCGGGGCTGTCGTTGTCATAAATAAAAAAATGTTCCACGCCGGCAAGCAAATGATAGTCCAGCCATTCCTTGATATATGGACCTGCATTTTTCATTATTGCTACAACCGCCAAGTCATACAAAAATAAATCTTTATCAACTGCCATAAAAATTTTCCTCCTCAGTTACAAAAAAAATAGGTTAAGGCTTTCACCTGCCACCTATAAAAATATTTTATTCAGAGTCGCCGATTAAAATTTTTTCAATAAGCGCAAAACCTTCCTGCGAAAAATCAGGCTTGCGAATGTAGCCTTTGGCGAAAGAATTTTTTATGCCGCTCAAGATAGCCACATTGCTTGAAGTTGTCATAATCACGACAGGAAATTTGCGCATATTTTCATCTTCCGCCACGAATGCCAAAAATTCAAAGCCGTCCATAAATTGCATATCCATGCTAACCAAAACTAAATTTGCGTCGCAGTCAGGTTCACTAAGCAAGTACAAACCTTCAATCGCATTTTGCGCAGTGATAACTTTGCATGGAAAAAATTTTTGCAACAATTCAGTTTCCAGCTGCAAATCTTGAGCTTTGTCATCAACAACAATAATTTTGTATTTAATTGTCGATTCCAAAGCCGAAGTATCGACAATCTCAATACCAAGATTTTTTTTAACGCGCTCAACCAAGTAAGCAGGTTCACAAGGTTTGCTTATAAAATCTGTCGCGCCATGAAGAACTTCATTGGCTATAGTTTTTTTGTCAGTTGCCGCAGAAAACATAACAATTGGAACATCTTTAATTGATTCCTCCGAACGCAATTTTTTTAAAATTTCAATGCCGT
>CAJOPJ010000174.1 GCA_905236325.1 uncultured Selenomonadaceae bacterium | reverse complement strand
GCAAGGTCACCGAGTTTCAATTTCAGCGGAGTATCTCTATCTTCATCAATTTGAAGTTCTTCAGCAATTTTGCCATAAAAAGTTTTGTCGCCGAGCGTAACAGTACGCATAACTGCATTTCCGCCTGCAACAACTGCGCCGTTGCGATAAACTTTGCACTTTATTAAAGACGCTTCGCCCTGCAATTTTTGGAAAGCATTTTCATTCTTGTACTCCGAAAAAGTTGAAACCATCGTTGCCAACAAAACAGCCAACGCAATTCCGACTGATTCATACCATTCAGCCTTGCCCATTAACGCAAAAATTACATTCAAAGCAAGCGCAAACAGCAAAATTTTAATGATTGGGTCGTCAAAGTTGCTTTTCAACTTGTCCCAAAAACCTTCACGCGCTTGTTCAGTTATGGAGTTGTCGCCGTACTTGGCTTTCATTTCCTGAACTTGCGCGTCTGTTAGCCCTGTAATTTTCAATTAAACATTTCCTCCTAACTCTGTCAACTTTTTTTTCAAGTCCGCAATTTGAATTTTTTGATTGTCAACATAAAGCTTGTAAATGTTCATCATTACAAACATCCAACTTGTTAAAGCCGCATTGTCCTCCGGTCGTTGCGAAAAAATTGTTCTGTAGACAATATTAAACACGTTCGGAATATTTGTATTGTTGTCGCTGATAAAGTATTTGACATTTGCATTTATGCGCCACTTTGCAAAAAAATCTATCGCATCCCAGCGGAACTTTGGATTGTCGATAAAAAATTTGTGCTTAAGCATAAATTTGTCCATCATGCTGATTGCTTTAGCCATATTCAAAATAACTTCAGTAACATTGCGCATTTTGCGGCTAAGTGAATTTTGCCTGATTCTGTAGTGATAACTTACAAATGGCACGCGCACATAATTTTTGGCAGCAACTACGCATTGATAAACAAAAACAAAATCTTCAAAAGTAGTCATATCCGGAAAAGTTATTTTGTTGTCTGTCAAAAATTTGCGTTTGAAAAGTTTATTGCAAGCCCACCACATAAATTTTTTATGCGTGAAATCTGTAACGCGCTTACCAACATCATCGGTTTCAAGCGTCGGTTCAGTTACAAATTCGCCTTGCTGAAAACTTTCAATTTTGCTTTTATATTCGCCGTCAACTTCTTCGTGCTGAAAATATTTTTCAATATGCACAACATCAGCGTCAAATTTTTCAGCAATTTTATACAAATCTTCAAGCGCATTCGCGTCAATGAAGTCGTCGCTGTCAAGAAAATAAATATATTTTCCACGCGCGTACTTAAAAGCAAAATTGCGCGGCAGTCCGGGATAACCGCTGTTTTGTTTCATACGCAGTAAATTCAATCTGCCGTCGAACTTTGATTTAAATTTATCGACAATAGCGTAGGAATTATCAGTTGAACAATCGTCCACAACTATGACTTCAATGTCAGGTTGCGTTTGGTTAAGCAAACTGTCCAAACATTCTTCAACAAATTCAGCCGCATTGTACATTGAAATTATTACTGAAATTGTCGGATTAAATTTATTATTTTTAGCCACAATTTCACCTCTTTATTTGACTTTAGATGACAGTGCACCGGAAACTTGCAATAATAATTTTTCAAAAGCCTCAGGATTGCGATTGTATTCTGTGCTGGTTATGCAGGAGATAATAATTTTTTCCCTGTCAACCAAAAAAGCATTTAAGCTAAGTCCATTTGAAATGTATGAAGGCGATGTCACAGGCATTACAAAAATAATTTTATCATAATCTGTAGTGCCTACAAATTTAATTAAATGCTCAACTGTCGGCTCGCCTTCAGTCAACAAGCCTTGATTAAGCCAATATCGCATATAATTTGTTTGAACGACTTGACCACTTTGGACGCGCACAGGAAATTTTGTCGTGAAAACTCTCTGTACTGCCTTGTCATATTCCAAAGTGCGAAAGTAAGGCTCTTTCAAGATAACAAATGCAACTTTATCAGCCGCATTTGCAAGTTGAACATTCAAGCAAAACATCAAAGTAAAAAAAATCAGCGCAATTTTTTTCAAGTCAGTTCATCTCCGATATAGATTTTTGTTGCTTTTTTAAATCTACTGCCAGTTGTCGGACTCTGTCGAGTGAAATTTTTGTGTAAAGCTGGATTTTGTCGAAAGGTTCGCCTTCCTTAATCATTTCAATTGCGACTTCTTCCTTAGCCTTTTCAAAATCAGTATTTTTCACTTTCCACCTTACCACCTTGTAACTTACAACTTACATAAAACGCTTGCTGAGTTCGCTAAGTCCGGGGTCAGTTGTACCGTTGCCAATCGCATTGAACTTCCATTCCTCGCCGCGTCTATAAACTTCACCGGCAACCATTGCAAGCATATTGTCATAATTGTCGCTGAGATTGAATCTGCAAAGTTCTTCGCC
Source organism: uncultured Selenomonadaceae bacterium (assembly GCA_905236325.1). Taxonomy (GTDB): domain Bacteria; phylum Bacillota; class Negativicutes; order Selenomonadales; family Selenomonadaceae; genus Quinella. Next base: position 6,063 of record CAJOPJ010000174.1, on the reverse strand, counting down.
ATTTTCATTATCAACAATTCTGATGAATGCATTTTTAATCATGCCGAAATGTTGATTGCGGCTAACAGCTTGATAGATATTTACAACAAAAATCAGCTTGTCATAATCAGCCGGCAATTTTTCCAAGTCAACAAAAATTTGTTCATCGTCGCCGTCACCTTCGCCTGTCAAGTTGTCGCCCATGTGTTGAACTGCGCCGCTTTTGTGCTTAAGATTGTTGAAAAAAACAACATCATCTTTGTTTGTAAGTTTGCCGCCTTTGCAAACAAAAACTGACGCGTCACAATCAATATCACTTTTGCCGCTGAAAAGTTTTTTCAAGAAACCGCCTTCTTGAACAGCCGCATCCCAGCCAAGTCCTACCATTAACTTTGTAAGTTTTTTACCATTTGACTTAACAAGATTTACTTTCTGTCCTTTTTGCAAATTTACTGCCAATTTAAATTTCCTCCTTTGCAATAAAAAAGTCGCTAGACTTTAGACGCCAGACGCTAGAAATTTTTCTAACAACTAGCGACCAGCGACTAGCGACTAAAAGCTAAATTAAATATTTACGCCGAAATTTTTGCCAAGAGCAGCTAAGCCGCCACTGAAACCTGAACCGATAGCTTGGAATTTCCATTCGCCGCTGTGGCGATAAAGTTCGCCGACAACAACTGCAGTTTCGACTGAAAAATCTTCGCCCAAATCGTAGCGAATGAGTTCTTGATTTGTAGCTGCATTTATCACGCGAATGAAAGCATTTTCAACTTGACCGAAATTTTGCTTGCGAGTGTCGGCTTCGTGAATTGTGACTGTGAAGTCAATTTTTTCAATGTTAGCCGGAACTTTTGACAGATCAATTTTAAGCTGTTCATCGTCACCTTCGCCTTCGCCGGTTAAGTTGTCGCCGAGATGTTCGACTGAACCTGAAGCATGCTTAAGGTTGTTATAAAAAACAAAATCGCCGTCTGAGGTAACTTTGCCATTTGCGCCAAGTAAAAAAGCCGCCGAATCCAAGTCAAAATCAAAGCCACCGTCGTACTTGTTGGTATCCCAGCCAAGTCCGATTAAAACTTCCTTAAGACCGGGATTTGTTTTTGTTAAATCGACTTTCTGACCTTTTGCCAAACTTACAGCCATGAAAAATTCCTCCTCATAACAAAAAAAAATTTAATCAATTCACAGTCATTTTAAAATATTTATCCTATCAAGTCAAATTTTTTATCAAAACTTAATCTTGCAAATCAAATTCTTTTTCGGCAAGGCGTTTGTAATAAAAAATATATTGTTGCAAAACTCCGGCGTTAGAACCAAATTCAGCAAAAATATTTTCGCCGTGAAAATCTTCCTGAATTGAACGCTTAATCCAAACATCAACCGGCGCAAGGTTCAATCTGTGATAAGCATAAAGCGCGACGCAATTTGCAATTTTTGGTCCGACGCCTTTAATGTTTTGAACTTCAGTAAGTAAATCTTCATCGGTTGAATGAGCAATATCATCAAGCCTGACAATGCGTTCGTGGACTTTTTGAATTGCGTCGTGAATATATGAACCGCGATAACCCAGCGCACAAGCCGAAAGTTTCAGCTGACTTGCCTTTGCCAATTGGTCGTGCGTAGGAAATGTATGTAAATTCTCTTCACGTTCGCTGTGCAAAATTTCGCCAAATTGTTCGCAGATAAGCTCGACAGATTTTTTTATTGCAGGAATTGTTTTGCGTTGACTGATTATAAAACTAATCAGCGTTTCAAATGGATCTTGACGCAAAATTCTGATACCTTTGCCAAAATTTGTGGCAGCGTTCAAATAATCAGCAAATTTTGTTCGATTTGCAAAGTGTTCAATTTTCTGCCGAATGTCTGAATAATTTGTTTCCAAATCAAAATAGGTTGTCCATGTATCATCCCATTCCGCCTGACTGCAACTTACATCATAAATTTCATTGTCAACTTTGCGAATATACAAAGCGTGTTTGCGCGTGATAAATCTAAAATAATCTTTGCCAAGTTCCCTCGCACGAAAACATTGTCCGCTGTTTGCAATTTTTTCCATGTCAAAATCGTCATGAATTTTTATAGTTGCCATATCATTTCCTCCTTAGCTTTTTACAGATTTTTTTCATAATACTAAATCAAACTGACAAATAATGCAAGAATTAAATTTTTTTATCGCAACAAAAAACTCCGCAAGACAGGTCTTAATCTTGCGAAGTTTTTTTGTTTAAAAAATTACAATAATTTTAAAATGCAGTTGTAAGCAAGTTCATAAATCGAATGAAATTTAAAATCTACACCCGCCGCCGCCATTGCAAATTTTTGTTTGTCGTCCACAACGGCGTAAGGATAAATTCCATACACGAAAGGAAAGAAGGCATACAGAAATATTTCTTTGTCAGCTTTAGATTTGTTGGGAAAAAATTTATCTAAACAAGCCTCAACAGTTTGCAAAGATTTGCCATAAATTTTTTTAAAGGCAAGCAAAATTTCGTCGCTGCTGTTCATTTCCATATCAAAATGATTCATCGACAGCAATTTTAAAAGCTGCTGTCGATTTGCAAGGGATTTAGCCAGCGCGTCAGCAAATTTTTCAGTTGACAGAGTTTCATTGTCGGCAATAATTTTTTCCAATTCCGCAATCCAAAGTTCATATTCGCGCTGCAAAAGTGCAAGAAAAATTTCTTCCTTAGTGTGAAAGTAATTATAAATTGAAGTGCGCTTGAAAGGCGTAAGCTTACCAATTTCAATAATAGTGATATCCTTGAAACTTTTGGTTTGATAAAGTTTTTCGCAAGCGTCGATAATTTCTGCTTGGCGATTTTTTACTAAGTTCGGTTCAACTTTTGGCATTTAATCAACTCCACAAAAATAATTCAGCTGAATTATAAATTTGGTTTGACAATGCGTCAAGCGTTTGTTATTTTTTTGCTTGAGGTGATTGAGTTGAAAAAAATATTTAACTTAGCAATTTTAATTTTTATTTTTGCGCTTAGTCTTGAAGTTCAAGCGCAGGAAGTTTGGCGATTGGACGGTTCGGCAGAAAATACTTTGCCGCGCAACTTTCGCGTTATGTATGACAGCAAAACTTCAGCAAGCGGACAGCCCTCTGTCGGCGGAATAAAATTGCTTTGCAACGCGCTGAAAAATTTAGCTGATCCCGACGCAAATATTTACATCATTGACTTGCGTGAGGAAAGTCATGGCTTTGCTGATAGTTTGCCGGTAAGTTTTTATGTTGACAAGAATCGCGGCAATTATTATTCAGGTTACGACCTTGAACGCGAATTTGAACAGCTGTCAAGTTTGCTCGGAAAATTTACTGAATTTTTGCCACTCGGCAACACCGATAAAAAAAATTACACAGCACAAAGTTTCGCGCCTGAAAATATTTATGTTGAACGCGTTTTGGTTTTGGCGGAAGATTGTATTTATGTTCGCATCCCTGCAACTGATATGATTTTTCCAAGTCCGCAAGTTGTAGATCAATTTTTGAATTTTGTGCAAAGTTTAAAGCCAAATGATTGGCTACATTTTCATTGTCAAGCAGGTCACGGCAGAACGACAACTTTTTTAGTTATGTATGACATTTTGAAAAATCCTGACAAGTCGCTTGAGGAAATTTGTTCGCGCCAAGTTGTGTATGGAGGTTCGGATTTATTGGCTGAAAGTTCCGGCACAGATTTTTATTCACAAGCGCAAAATGAGCGTGCGCGGCTGATAAAATTATTTTATAAATACGCTCATCAAGGCACAGGTAATTGGTCGGAATGGATAATTGATAAATGATAATTGATAATGTATAATCTACAAAGTTTGAGGATTGGAGGAAGATAATTTGTTTGGATTTTTAAAGCGATTTATTGGTGACAACAATGATAAAGAAATTGCACGACTACAAAAAAAAGTCGAGCAGATTAACGCGCTTGAACCTGAAATGCAAAACTTGACTGATGACAAACTTGTTGGCAAAACCGAAGTTTTCCGTGAACGCCTCAGAAATGGCGAAACTTTGGACGATATTTTGCCGGAAGCATTTGCGGTTTGTCGTGAAGCCTCGCGCAGAATTTTAGGTATGCGTCATTTTGATGTGCAGTTAATTGGTGGAATGTGTTTGCATGAAGGCAAAATTGCCGAAATGAAAACCGGCGAAGGTAAAACTTTGGTTGCAACACTGCCTGTTTACCTGAACGCACTGACAGGTAAAGGCGTTCACATGGTCACAGTCAATGACTACCTTGCAAAACGCGACTCCGAATGGATGGGCAGGCTTTATCAATTTTTAGGACTGACTGTCGGCTTGATTGTTCATGATATGGATTTTCCTGAACGCAAATATTCCTACAACTGCGATGTCACTTTCGGTACTAACAATGAATTTGGTTTTGATTATCTGCGCGATAATATGGTTGTCCATCAAGAGCAGATGGTTCAACGACCACTGCACTACGCAATTGTTGACGAAGTTGACTCAATCTTGATTGACGAAGCAAGAACGCCGCTTATAATTTCCGGTCCTGGGCAAAAGTCTACAGATGTCTATGCAGTTATGGCGCGTGCCGTTGCCAACTTAAAGGAAGGCGAAGACTATACTGTTGACGAAAAACAAAAGACTGTCGCGCCGAAGGATGAAACTATACCTAAGATTGAAAAATTTTTAGGCATAAACAATTTGTACGCGCCTGAAAATATTGAACTTAGCCACTGCTTTAACGCCGCACTCCGTGCAAAGGCTTTGATGAAACGCGACAGAGATTATGTTGTCCGCGACGACGAAATTATTATTGTCGATGAATTTACAGGAAGATTGATGACAGGTCGCCGATATTCTGACGGACTTCATCAAGCTATTGAGGCAAAGGAAGGCGTTAAAATTCGCCGCGAATCCCAAACGCTTGCAACAATAACTTTCCAAAACTACTTCAGAATGTATGACAAGCTGGCAGGTATGACAGGTACGGCTAAGACTGAGGAAGATGAATTTATAAAAATTTACAAACTGCCTGTAATTGTCGTTCCAACAAATTTGCCTGTTCAACGCGTCGATTATCCCGACGTCATTTACAAAAACAAAAAAGCAAAGTATCGCGCAGTTGGTAAAGCTGTCGAAGAAATTCACGCCAAAGGTCAGCCGGTTTTAATCGGAACAACTTCAATAACTCAATCTGAAGAACTCAGCGCAATTTTAAAGAAGCGCGGCATTCCTCACAATGTTTTAAATGCTAAATTTCATGAAAAAGAAGCGCAAATTGTTGCAGACGCAGGTCAACTCGGCGCAGTAACTATTGCTACAAATATGGCAGGTCGCGGCACTGATATTAAACTTGGCGAAGGTGTTCCTGAACTTGGCGGACTTTTCATTGTTGGAACTGAACGCCATGAATCGCGCAGAATTGATAATCAACTTCGCGGTCGCAGCGGTCGTCAAGGCGATCCCGGCGCGTCAAGATTTTATTTGTCGCTGGAAGATGATTTAATGCGTCTTTTTGCGTCAGATAATGTTGCAAAAATTATGGACAAACTCGGCATGGAAGAAGATGAACCGATTGAACATAGTTTAATTACAAAATCTATCGAACATGCACAGAAAAAAGTTGAGGCGCGGAATTTTGATATTCGCAAACATGTTCTTGAATATGATGATGTCATGAATCAGCAGCGCGAAGTTATTTATGGCGAACGCAGGAAAATTTTGGACGGCGACAACCTGCGCGAAAATATTGTCGGAATGATTAACCACATCATAAAAGCGGAAATGAATCAGTACGCGAATGAAAAACTTTATCCCGAAGAGTGGCAACTTGACGAACTTATAAAAGACGCAGAAAAAATTTACGCTCAACAAAATCAACTGGATAAATCCGAACTGGAAAAACTAAGTCGCGATGAGTTGAAAGAATTTCTTGAAAAAGTTGCGGCAGATAATTATAAAGCCCGTGAAGAAACTTACGGGACAGAAACTTTGCGGGAACTTGAAAGAGTTATTATGCTTCGTGTCGTCGATGATAAGTGGATGGAACATTTGGATCATATGGATATGTTGCGAGAAGGAATAAATTTGCGGGCATACGGTCAAAGAAATCCGCT
>CAJOPJ010000173.1 GCA_905236325.1 uncultured Selenomonadaceae bacterium | reverse complement strand
AATAACCCCCGCCGCCCGCCATTTTCGACAATGACACCGAATTTTTTTGCGTCTAAATCTTGCGTGTCGAAAATTTTTTCAGGTTCGCCCAAAATATCCACGCTGTAAACAATGTCCTCAAGTTCAGAAACTTCGACAGGCGAAAATCTTGGATCTCTTGAGCAAGCTGAAATTCCATTCTGCAAAATTTCTTCAGCAATGCTTGAGGTTGTCGGCAAGAAAGTTCCAATGCAGCCACGCAGTTCGCCGTCCTTGTGCAAGCTGACAAATGCGCCGGCACGATGATTTAATATTTCAGCAGGCAAATTTTCAGGCAAAGTTGCAGGTTTGTGCGTCTTAACAAAAGTTTCAACGCTTAATCTTGCAAGTTTAACAAAATCATCTTCGCCGCGTTTGCGTTGTAAAAAATTTGCGTGCTTGAAGTCGGCAAGTTTATCTGCAAAATTTCTGTCTGAATCTTCGCCACAAATTTCAAAATAAACCACGCCATAACCAACGCCGAAAGTTCCTTCGTACGCCAACTTTTCGGCGTGAACAGATTTTTTATCCAATGCGCCTGCCATAATCCAAAAACTCCGCAAACCACATTCTGCAGCGCGATTGCAAAGTTTTGCGTCCATTGTCAAAAGTTTCAGGAAGTCGGCTGAAGATAAATTTTCCATGACAGCCGAATCAAACTGCGGACCTTCAGGAACAAAGCCATAAGGACCATCAGATTTAAGTTTGTGCGACAAATCGCCGCTTGCAATTAAGACAACTTTGCGATTCAGATTTTCGGCGACTTCTGAAATTGTCTGACCAAAATTGTAGTGCGTTTCTGAATTTAAACCTGAAAGACCAATGCGTACAAATTTTGTTTTGTTGAAGTCCAAACCTGCCAACTGCAAAAATCGCAGTGGAATTAAAGTTCCGTGGTCGAGTTTAGAATTTTTTTCGCCCAAAGTTCCTGCTGCAATAAATTTATGCATTGCCGCGTCGGAAAGTTTTTTTACAAATTCTGCGTCGTAAGAAATTTTCAATGCGACATTTTCTGCGCGAAATTGTGCCATATTTCCTTCGGCAGAATCGCCGGGCGAAATGTGAAAATAATCTGCGTACATTATTGAGTGCGGGCTGGTGATTATAATTGTGTCAGGATTTAAATTTACAATGCGTTTTGAAATTTCTGCATAGGCTTTTGAAGTTGCTGAAATTTTTTGTTCTTCGCCGTGACCGACTTCAGGCAAAATTATTGGTGGATGTGGAACAACTGCGCTAGCTAAAATTGACATAAAAAATTCCTCCATTACTCATGCCATTCAAATTCCATGTCGCCGATGTGAACAGTCATACCTTCCTTGATACCGCGTTCTTTAAGTTTAGCGTCGAGATTTTTCATACGCCAGATAAATTGAAAACGCCGCAAGCCTTCGGAATTATCAAAATTAGTCATTGCGACAATTTTTTCAAGATTTTTGTTGCGCACAATAAAATCAGCCGCGTCATTGCGTTCAATGATAAATTCCTCAGCCGGCTTATCAAGGTCGAAAATTTTAACTTCCTCAACCGGCTCAAAATCCTCCACAATGTTATCAAGTTCATTGCCTACATATTTAATTAGTTCGTCAACGCCTTCGTGCGTTACAGCAGAAATAGCAAAAAATTTTATACCAAGTTCTGAGGCTAATTTTTTAAGCGCAGGTAAATTTTCCTGTGCAGAAGGCAAATCAATCTTATTTGCGACCAAAATTTGCGTGCGCCGCGCAATTTTTTCGCTGTACTTTTTAAGTTCAAAATTTATTTTGTGAAAATCTTCGACAGGATTTCTGCCTTCAATCGCCGCTGCGTCAACAATATGCAAAATTAACTTTGTGCGTTCAACATGGCGCAAGAAATCGTGACCAAGTCCGACGCCTTCAGCTGCGCCTTCAATCAAGCCGGGAATATCAGCCATTACAAAATTTTTTTCATAATCAAGACGCACAACGCCAAGTACCGGAATTAAAGTTGTGAAGTGATAATCAGCAATTTCAGGACGCGCCTCGCTCACGGCAGTAATCAAGCTTGATTTTCCGACGCTTGGATAGCCGACTAAACCGACATCAGCCAACAGCTTAAGTT
>CAJOPJ010000172.1 GCA_905236325.1 uncultured Selenomonadaceae bacterium | reverse complement strand
GCCAACTTCAAGTACTGATTTTTCAACTGCACCGACAACCGAAAATGTTATCGAAGTGATTGGCGCAAATTCTGATAACTTATTTGTGCTCAATCCATTCCAAAAACCTGAAGTTCAAGCTGAATCTGTTGCAGAAAATTCCACTGCAACAAATCAGCCGACTACTGATTATCAGCAAATTGAATTGTCGCCAATTACGCCGACTGAAAATTTGCCGACTGAAAAATTTATCTTGTCCGGTACTTTAATTAGCAGCAATCAAAAAACAGCATTGGTTCAACGCATTTCTGAAAATGAAACCGAAACTTTGCTTTTGCAAATTGGTGATGCTTTAAATGGTAAAAAAATTGTCAACATAACAGAAAATTCAGTTATACTTGAAAATGGAGAAATAATTTTTTTGCAATAAAAATTTCCGCAATTTATTTGTAAAAGTTTGATAATATGGTAGAATGTGGCGGAATTTTGAATAAGGAGAATAAAAAAAATGGCTAAATTGATCAAAGGCATAATTGGCGGCGATGAATTTTTAACCGAAGTTTTGGTGCGCGGACTTACTGTCAATGGTTCGGCTGACGCTTACTACATAACGCATTGCAATGAAAAAATTGCCAAGTCGCTTGTTATGAAAAATGATGTTCACTACATAAAAAGTTTTGCTGATGTGGTGCCGCAATCTGCAATTTTGTTTTTGATATTTGAACCTGAGGACGCAGACGCAATTTTGCCACGCATTGCAGACTTTTTGGAAAATTGGACGCTTGTTGTTTCGGTCGTGCGTGGTCTTAAACTTGAAAAGCTGGAAAAATATTTTCCAGACAATGAAATTGTGCGCCTTGTTATAAATCCTTCAGTCATTACCGGCAAAGGTCTTGGAGCTTATGCGCTTGGCAAAAAAGCCTCAACCGACGCAAACGCTATGGCTGAAATTGTCTTGAAAGATTGCGGCGACGTTATTGCTGTAAAAAATGAAGCCGAACTTGAAGAAGTTTCTGATTACCTTGTGGCGAATACTTACCTTGCCTACACTGTAATAAAAACCATGATTCAAAGTGCAAAAAGCATGGGCATGACGCCAAAAGAAGCTAATCGTTCTGCAAATCAAATTTTGTCAGGCGCAATGCGAACTTTGATTGATTTCGGTTACGACACAAAAGGCTTGATTCATCGCGGTTTTTCAAAAGCTGATGTTCGCAAGGAAGTTGTGAATTTGGTTAATAATAAATTCGGCTTGGTTGAAGACTTGATGAAGGAATTTCAAGAACCTGAACCGGAAGAAAAAATCAATCCGAACGACGATCCTAAAAATTTCAAAATGCACTATCAATGGTCAGGAAGATATTAGTCGCCGGTTTCTAAAATCTAAATTTGGAATGGAGTATTGAGAATGAAAAAAACTTTTTATATTACAACACCAATTTACTATCCAAGCGCAAAGTTGCACATTGGACACGCTTACTGCACGACCATTGCCGATGCCGTTGCAAGATTTAAACGCCTTGCAGGTTATGATGTATTTTTCTTGACAGGCAGCGATGAACATGGACAAAAAATTCAACGCACGGCGGAATCTGAAGGCGTAACTCCGCAACAATATGTTGATAAAATTGTTGCAAGTTTCAAGGAACTTTGGCAGCGTCTTAACATTTCAAATGACGACTTTATCAGAACTTCAGAACAAAGACACCATAAAGTTGTGCAGGAAGTTTTCCGCAGAATCCAAGCGAACGGCGATATTTATAAAGGTTCTTACACAGGTTTGTATTGCACGCCTTGCGAATCTTACTGGACTGAACTTCAACTTGATGAAAATGGCTGCTGCCCTGACTGTCACCGCCCTGTCAAAAAAGTTTCGGAAGAAGCCTACTTTTTCAAAATGTCAAAATACGCCGACGCAGTTTTGAAGTACATTGAGGACAATCCTGAATTTCTTGAGCCAAAATCGCGCCGCAATGAAATGATTAACTTCATTAAGCAAGGTTTGGAAGATTTGTGCATTTCGCGCACTTCATTTGACTGGGGAATACCTGTGCCCGGCGATGAAAAGCATGTTATTTATGTTTGGTTCGACGCGTTGACAAATTATTTAACGCCGATTGGTTTTTTGGACGACGCAGAAAAATTTGCAAAGTTTTGGCCTGCTGATTTGCATTTGGTCGGCAAGGAAATTGTGCGTTTCCATACAATTATCTGGGGCTGTATTTTGATGGCGTTGGGAATTGAACTGCCAAAAAAAGTTTACGGGCATGGCTGGCTTGTCATTTCCGGCGATAAAATGTCAAAGTCCAAAGGCAACGTTGTAGACCCGATGCTTTTAATTGATGAATTTGGCGCGGACGCTATCAGATATTTCTTACTGCGCGAAATTGTTTTGGG
>CAJOPJ010000171.1 GCA_905236325.1 uncultured Selenomonadaceae bacterium | reverse complement strand
TGAGGAAGATTAACAGCACCACAGTTACACATTGTTGAACGCACTTTTGCCAGCGTGGAATCAATATTATCTTTAAGAGCACCGGCGTACGGCACAAATGAATCAACGCCCTCCTCAAAGGACAACTTTGCACTGCCGCCTAAATCATAACGCTGCCAATTTCGCGCACGGTTAGAACCTTCGCCCCAATATTCCTTGTAATAGGTGCCATTGATTCTAACCCTGTCAGAGGGCGATTCATCAAAACGCGCAAAATACCTGCCAAGCATTAAAAAATCCGCGCCCATTGCCAAAGCCAATGTCATATGATAATCATGAACAATTCCGCCGTCCGAGCAAACAGGAATATATACACCTGTCTTTTGAAAATATTCATCACGCGCCCGACAAACATCAATAACAGCTGTTGCTTGACCACGCCCAATGCCTTTAGTTTCGCGCGTAATACAAATTGAACCGCCACCGATTCCAACTTTAACAAAATCAGCGCCGGCTTCTGCCAAGAAATTAAAGCCTTCTGCGTCAACTACATTTCCTGCACCAACTTTAACATTCTCACCAAAGTTCTTGTGTATATATTCAAGCGTCAACTTTTGCCACTCACTAAAACCTTCCGATGAATCGATACAAAGTACATCAGCACCGGCTTTAATAAGCGCAGGAACACGCTCGGCATAATCGCGCGTATTTATTCCCGCACCAACAATATAACGCTTTTTGCCGTCAATCAATTCCAGTGGATTGGTCTTGTTATCTGTATAATCCTTGCGAAAAACCATATAACGCAATCTTTGCTTTTTATCAATCAGCGGCAACATATTCAACTTATGCTCCCAAATCAAATCGTTCGCTTTTGGCAAAGTCGTCGTGTCGGCGTCGGCGTATATCAGCTTTTCAAATGGCGTCATAAAATCTTTCGCCTGCTCGTCACCTGTCATTCTGGAAATTCTGTAATCACGACTTGTAACTATCCCCAAAAGCCTACCTGTCGGCTTGCCGTCGTCGGTGACTGCCATTGTGGAATGACCTGTCTTTTGAGCAAGCGCAAGAATCTCATTTAGCGTCGTTGTCGGCTTAATATTTGAATCGCTCGAAACAAAGCCGGATTTGTGATTTTTAACGCGCTGAACCATTGCAGCCTGCTCCTTAATCCCTTGCGAACCGTAAATAAAACTAACGCCGCCTTCCTTAGCAAGCGCAATTGCCAATTTATCGTCCGAAACCGACTGCATTATCGCCGATGTCAGCGGTATGTTCAATGTCAATTTAGCTTCTTCGCCGCGCTTGAACTTAACAAGCGGCGTTTTTAAATCTACATTTGCAGGTATGCACTCCGCCGAAGAATAGCCCGGCACCAACAGATATTCGCCAAATGTGTGTGATGGCTCACTATAATAAAACGCCATGAACAAAAACCCCTTTCAAAAAAAAGTAATCCAAACAACTTCAGCTTTATCAACAAGTGCCGGCGTAAGTTCAGAACAGTTTTCAATAGATGTCAACTTCCACACGCCGCCGTCAAAATCAAATCCAAGTTCAAAAACCAATTTGCCAATAAAACCGCCACGCAATGAACTGTCACCTTGCATTTCAACAGTCATTGTCGCGTGATTTTCGTTAACAACTGTGCTTTTTATAACCGCCTTCGACGCCTTCAATATTTTAGCAAATTCACAAGCAACATAGGCGTGGGGATTATCTTCAGGTTTTTCCGGTTCAGCTATATTTGCAAAATAAGCCTCAGTCGCCTTCGACAAAAACTCCAAATGCAACTCGCGATGCTTCAGATTATATTGCTCAATAAAATCCCTGTCGTGCTGAAAGTAGGGGTCGTTAGGATACTTCAAGCCATAGTCTGCGCAGTTTTTAACAAGTTCAGCTGTTATATCGTCATAGACTCGCCCAAAAAAAACTTCAGTATCAAGCCTCTTGGCAAGATTATCAAAATTCCTTTCAAAAACCGCACTTTGAATATCTCTAAACGCTTCTTCCGGCGTATCTTCTTTGCCACAACCAACAAACAAAACTACTATTAACAACAAAATTACTGCTTTAAATCTGACCATCTAACCATCTCTCAACCTGACCTATTTTACAATTTAACTCTATAGCGAAAACTCTTGCCGCCCGACTTCGTGCGTACCAATTCATAAATTTCAGGAAAATCGCTCATAAACTCATTCAGAAGCGAATAACCAAAATCCTTAATTCCAAAACCAAGTTTCTTTTGCTTAAGGTCGTGACCGGCACAATTCAATGGCGCAAAACCTTTATCATCAGCATGCAAAGATGCTGATTGACGCAACACATCATGAATCAGCTGCAACTTCTTTTTAGGCTTACGCAAACCATTTTGCCCACACTTAGCAAACCTTTCCTCAAGAGTCATTTTTTTAGTCGACTTAGTGATATTCAAAATTTTGGAAACCGGCGCAGGAGTCTTTCTGATTAGTTCGACTTCCGGCTTTTTAATATCAACCTGCTCAAACTCCAAACTGCTTAAATCAACAAATTCATTACAAGCACTGCGAAATGACACACTGGCTTGATCCTTGCCAAGACCGATAACATAAACGCCGCGTTCACGAAGTTTCACAGCAAGCGGCGTAAAATCACTGTCGCCGGAAACTATCGCAAAAATCGTCGCCTGCCTTTGATAAAGAACTTCAATCGCGTCAATTGTCAAAGACATATCAGTCGCATTTTTGCCAACTGCAAAGTCCATTTGCTGAACGGCAAGCAATCCATACTTCAAAATACATTCATTCCAGCCGTGCAGTGAATTTTTCTCCCAGTTACCATAAATACGCCTGATAAAAATTTCTCCACGCTCTTGCAGGGATTCAATAATAGCTTTACCATACTTCGCAGGAATGTTGTCAGCGTCGATAAAAAGCGCAATTTTATTTTGTTCTTCCGCCATAAAGTTAATAACAGTCCAATGCCTTTATAACGCCAAATTTAATCAAATTTCCCGCCTCAACAGGGTCGCCGTTATTGACTAAATCCTCAACTTTTGCCATATCGACAACCTCAATGCGCTTTAAACTAACTTCCTCTTGAATTTTTTTCAATAAAAGCTTGCGCGAAGTCTTGTTGTCTTTGTAAACTGCGCTGTTATAAAAAATATTCATCGACGCTTCACTTTTGCTTTCATCGCAGTTAAAAAATACAAAAACTTTTGCTGCTTTAGCCATTAAATTACCTCCTTAAAATAAAAAAAACGCCCGAAGTCAAACTTCAAAGCGCAGTATATCATTTTTTTATTTTCATTGCAAATTAAAGTCTAATGCCTAAAGTCCAACAGCTTACCTGAACTTGATTTTGAATAATCAACTGTCACAGGATTTTTAGCTGAATAAAGCTGCTCCCAATCCTCAAAATCATTTTTATCAGCATATTCTTCAATGGTAGGGAACAGATTTTCACTGCGATAGCCGGCAAGATTGATAACCTTATTGATTCGCCCAACAAGTTCATTAACCTGAGCAGAATCGTCTTCAAGCGCAGTTGAAAGCTTATCTTCATTAACCGAAAGTCTGCCCTGCGCGTTCACAGAAATACCAATATTACCCAGCGACTGATTTATTCTGCTGTTCTCAAAGTTGTCGGCAAGCGTCGAAATTTTATCCGACACGGCGCGATTTTCATTCAAGTATGACACAGTTGAATTATAACTGCGCACAAAATCTTGAATACTGGCAATCTTGGGATTATCTGAAGGCTTTTCAACAGGTTCCTCCTGTTTTTCAATTTCATCTGTTTCATCTGTTTCAAGGTATCTTTCAAAATCAATTTGTTCATCGTCACGGCGTTCAGTTTTCGGCTGAAAAGCTAAAATTTTTGCACGCGGCGGAACATTGTCTTTAGTAAATTCACCCAATTTTGAAAGCGTAGTTGTAATTTCTGTGTCTGAAGTTTTTTCTGCAACTGTTTCGGCTGAATCCTTACCGACTGTTTCCTGCAGTTTGTCAGATGAAGCACGCAACGACTCCAACTTATCTTGCATTTTTGTTTTAAAGTCGTCCTTTTCCGCACTGTAGTTTTCAACCATTGTTGTCAAGGCAGGTTGACCGCCAAAGTCCGACTTGAGAAAGTCTGAATTTGTTTTTAGCGGCGCACTTATCAAAATTGATTCTTGCGCTGCCTCTGTATCGGCTCTAAAGTATTTGTTTGACACGCTCGCAATCGTGCTGTTTCTTAGAACCATTGAATTGATGGTTGGCATTTTGTATCCCTCCTCCTTGAAAAATAAAACCTGCGTAAAAATAATTCAAAATAAATGCAAATCTAATCTAATCGCAAGTTTCGCCGCAACTAAAAAAAATCCTGCAGACTTTCTTCAGTTTGTAATTTATTTTTTTGCATAAAAAAAATCCTCTGAACCAAGGATTTTGCATTTTCTAGAATTAAGTAGTGGCGGAGTGGAGAGGATTTGAACCTCCGCGCCCTTGCGAGCCTAACGATTTAGCAAACCGTCCTCTTCAGCCTCTTGAGTAC
>CAJOPJ010000170.1 GCA_905236325.1 uncultured Selenomonadaceae bacterium | reverse complement strand
GGGGGGGATAATTAAAGATATGGTTTTGTCAGGAAAATTTTTTGACAGACATTTACTAAAAAAGTAATTGATACTGAAAAAATTTTTTTGAAACAGAAATAGTGGAGGCAGATAAATGAACAGTTGGAACGAAGGTTATTTCACAGAATCAACTTACACTTACGGCTATTATCGTGACATTAGTCCTGTTTGGCAAAATTTTTGCTTGACGGTGAATGGTTTCGCCGCACCTGAACTGAATGAAGACAGCAAACATTGTGAACTTGGTTTTGGGCAAGGCGTTAGTGCAAATATCCACGCTGCCGCAACGCATGGAAAATATTTCGGTACAGATTTTAATCCTGCAGAGGCGGCACATGCAAATGAACTTTGTAAAGCGTCGGGAGCGGACGCAAATTTTTTTGAAAACAGTTTTGAAGAATTTTTAAATCGTGACGACTTGCCGCAATTTGATTCAATAAGTTTGCATGGAATTTGGTCTTGGGTAAATCCTGAAAATCAAAAACACATTACAGACTTTGCGAAAAAATTTTTAAAGTCCGGCGGAATTTTTTATAACAGTTATAATTGTTATCCAGGTTGGTCGCCTGCCGCGCCGCTTCGTGAACTTTTTGCTTTGCACGATAAGTACGCACACAAGAGCAGTAAAACTTTCGAGCGCGTCGAGGAGGCAATAAAATTTACTGAAGAACTTTTGAGCAAAAATCCTGCGTACTTTCAGAGAGTTCCTGACGTTAAAAATATTTTTGAAAATATCAAAAAACACAATCGCAACTATTTAGCTCATGAATATTTTAACAGTAATTGGATTTGTATGTATTTTTCTGACGTGGCAGAGATTATGCAGTCGGCGAAGTTAGATTTTGCTTGCACTTCAGAAGCTATTGAAGGTCTTCCACATTTTAATTTTCCGCAAGATATTTTGAACTTTTTGAATAAAATTGAAAGTCCTGTTATGCGCGAACAAGTGAAAGATTATTTTTTAAATCGACAGTTCAGAAAAGATATTTACATTCGCGGCAGTCGAAAAATTTCTGACTTTGAGCGCGTCGAAAAGTTGATAAAGACAAATTATATTTTGCCGACGACGCAAGAATTGCCGAAGAAAATTTCTGTGCCGCTCGGCGAAATAAATTTTCCTGAAGGTTTGCCGGAAAAAATTTTTGAATATTTTTCTGAAGATAATTTCAAGCCGAAAACTTTTGAAAAATTTATAAAGAACAATCCTTTCATTGCGAAGACAGATATTTTCCAGATGTTAGTAATTTTAATTCAAGGCGGAAAACTTATGCCATGTCAAAATGATTCTGCCGCTCAAAGCGTCAAGAAAAATTGCCTTGCCTTGAATAAATTTATCTGCAACCGTGCGAAAGTTGCCGACGAAGTAGGATTTTTGGCAAGTCCTGTGCTTGGCGGCGGCTATCCTG
The DNA here is from genome assembly GCA_905236325.1 of uncultured Selenomonadaceae bacterium. GTDB lineage: Bacteria > Bacillota > Negativicutes > Selenomonadales > Selenomonadaceae > Quinella. The sequence continues at coordinate 1,064 of CAJOPJ010000170.1, read as the reverse complement.
TGGGCAGATTTGACAGAATAATTTTGTCTGCAATGTTCGACGGCAAGAAAAATGTTGACGACGTTGCAAATTTTGTCTGGGAAATTATATCCGCGCAAGGACAAAGACTGACGAATGGAACGCAACTTATTGAAAGTGCTGAAGAAAATATTTCTCGCCTCCGCAATATGGCTCAAGATTTTTTTGATAATCGTTTAAAAATTTTCAAAGCCTTGCAGTTCATTTGAAGGAGCGTTTAGTCGATGAAAAATAATTTCTCACCAAAAATTTCTGTCGTGATTCCAATGTTCAACGCAGAAAAATATATCGGCGAATGTCTTGAAAGCGTTTTGAATCAGACGTTGCAGGATTTTGAAATTATTGTCGTGGACGACTGCTCAACTGATAAAAGTTGCGAAATTGTCAAAAGTTATGTAAAAAATTTTGCGGATAAGATAAAACTTGTTCGCAAAATTTTTAATTCCGGCTATTGCGGCGACTCAAATAATATCGGAATGAAAATTTCTCGCGGCGAATATTTATTTTTTTTGGACAGCGACGACTTTATTGCAGAAAATTCTTTTGAAGAACTCTATAAAATTGCAAAAAATTTTTCTGCTGATGTTGTTCAATGCGAAAAATATTTTCAAGTTCCTGAAAAATCTTCTTTGAAAAATATAAATTTATCTGCGCTGAATCCTGTAAGTTATCCGAACATAAAATTTGTAGATGAACCGACTTTGCTGACTGAAAATATTGAAAAGCGTGCAGTTGAATGGCTTGAAAGAAAATTTTTGTGGCCGAATTGGACGCAACTTATCAGACGCGATTTTATTTTTGAAAATAATTTGGAATTTATACTTTGCACGGCTCAAGATAGAATTATGACTTGTTGCATGGTTCTTTGCGCTAAAAAATATGTTCGTGTGCCGAATGTTATAAATTTTTATCGCATTGTAGAAAATTCTATTTCGCACAAGAAAAGAAATTTTGATGATTCTGTTTCCGTTTGGGTCAATACAATCGTTCAAGGTTTTCAATATCTGAATAAATTTTTAAACAACCAAAATTTTTTCAAAAATAAT
>CAJOPJ010000169.1 GCA_905236325.1 uncultured Selenomonadaceae bacterium | reverse complement strand
TCGGTCGTGGTTGTCTTACCGGCGTCAATGTGCGCCATGATACCAATGTTGCGAGTTTTTTCTAATGAAAACTCTCTAGACACTAAAAATTCTCCTTACCATCTATAATGTGCAAATGCTTTATTAGCCTCTGCCATTTTGTGTGTATCTTCTTTTTTCTTGATTGACGCGCCTGTGTTGTTGGCTGCGTCCATAAGTTCAGCCGAAAGTCTTGCGTCCATTGTTTTTTCACTGCGAAGTCTTGCATAGTTGACAAGCCAGCGAATTCCCAATGTTTGGCGTCTTTCGGGGCGAACTTCAACAGGTACTTGGTAGTTTGCACCGCCAACGCGGCGTGCGCGAACTTCCAAAACCGGCATAACATTTTTCAGTGCCGTTTCAAATACTTCCAGCGGATCTTGACCTGTCTTTTCGCGGATAGCTTCAAATGCATCATACACAACACGCTGTGCAACACTTTTTTTGCCGCTCAGCATTACTTTGTTGATAAATTTTGTAACTATCTTGGAATTATAGACAGGGTCCGGCAGAACATCGCGTTTCGGCACAGCTCCTTTTCTTGGCATTTCAATTCCTCCATTAGTCGCTAGTTTTTAGTCGCTAGTCGCTAGATTTTTCCTATTAGCGTCTGATTGCTAGCGTCCGGCGTTAAATTACTTTTTCTTAGCTTTAGCTTTCTTTGCGCCGTATTTTGAACGGGACTGTTTTCTGTCCTGCACACCGGCGGTATCAAGTGAACCGCGAATGATATGATAACGAACACCCGGAAGATCCTTTACACGACCGCCGCGAATTAAAACTACGCTGTGCTCCTGCAAATTGTGACCAATACCGGGAATGTATGCGGTGACTTCAATGCTGTTAGTTAAACGAACACGCGCTACTTTGCGAAGTGCCGAATTAGGCTTTTTAGGTGTTGTTGTGTATACGCGAGTGCAAACGCCACGTTTTTGCGGACATTCCTTTAAAGCCGGTGCTGTTGACTTTTCTGCCAAACTTTGACGACTTTTTCTAACTAACTGATTTATTGTCGGCATACACTCACCTCCTTTCAAAATTACAACGTTTAGTGTTTCAAAACGTGTGCAATATTAACACTGCCAAAATTTATTGTCAACACTTTATTTGACGCGAAATTTATTTACACCTAAAATCAAGGTAAAAAATAAATTTTTAAAGCAATTTTTCAAGTTTTAAGTAAAAATTTTCTGTAAAATTTTTTGTATCAATCAATTTGTCAATTTTAATTTTTATTGGCTGAAAATTTCCTTGAGCAAAATCAACTGCTTTTGAAATATATTCTGCAGGATTTTCGGCAATCAATTCAGGCAAATCAGCCAAGCGCAACATTTCTGCGCCAAGTCTTGAATAGTGCATTTTTCCGCACAAATTCAGCACAGGAACATTGAAATACAAAGCCAACGCAGTCATCATTCCGCCGGTGTAGGGAAAACTATCCAAAATCAAATCAATTTCGCCATAGTCGCTGAAAAAATTATCTTCACCGACGCGCACTTCAAATTGTTCCGGCAAAATTCCTGAAGTCAAAATTTTTTCTGTCAGCGCAAATTTGCGACTTAACAGTGGCGTTGTATCGCGGAAAATTATTTTAGATTGCGGAACTTGATTTAAAATTTTCGCCACGCAATTTAAATAATCGGCATTGATTTTCATAAAATTATTCAGACAGCCGAAAGTAAAATTTTCACTTTTCGACTTTTCAACTTTCCAACTTTCAAATTTGTCGCTAGGCTTAAATGCAAATGCGTTTTCAAGTTCCAAAATTTTTTCGGTAAAAAATTTTTCATTGTCGCCGAGCAAAAATTTGTCAGTCAAATAGTAGTCGATAAAATCTGTGCCTGTCGTGTCGAAGTAGCCAATGCCGGAAATTTGAATTTTTGCAGGGTGATAAGCCGCAATTTGTAGCGTTGCGCCGCCGTCGGTATGCCCCCCTAAGTCAAACAAAAAATCTGCGCCTAAGCCGTGAATTTTTTGCGCTGATTCTTCAAAACTAATTTCGCTGATATCAAAATATTTATCAACACATTGCTGAATTTTTTTTGTAAAATTATCTGTTTCATTCGACAAACTCCACGCGCTTACTGAAAATTTATTTTTATCGTAATCTGTAAGCAAACTTTCATAAAAACGCGCACTTGAGGAATCCAAAAAATGCGGCGCAATAAAAGCTATTTTTAATTTGTGGTTGGCATTTTGTGTTTTGTAATGTTTTTGGTCGCGATAGAGGCTGTTATAAATCAGCGCATTTTTGTACAAAGTTTGCGCATTGATTTTTGGCAGATAGTGCAATGCAAATAAAAAATTCGACAGGTGAGAGCGTTGATTTCGCAAAATTGTATCGGTCTGAACAGCAGTTAAGTAAGCCTGAACTACGCCGTCGGCATTAGCTAAATCAGCAAAAGTTGCGCCAAGCAGTTCATGAATTTGCCATTCGGTTTCCGGCGAAAAATTTTTTGCGTACAAAATATTTTTCAATCTGTCGAGTGCATCTTGTGGTTTACCTGTGTTTAAAAATTTTTTAGCAACTTCCAAAATAGAAACCTCCAATCAACTAAAAAAATCCCCGACCGAAATCGAGGATTTTTATTTATTTCAAAAAATTTTAATCCAAAACATAGACAGTTACATTGCGACGACCGAAACGCATACAATCTGAATAACTTTCCATGCACAAGTCAATCTTGTAGCCTTTAATAGCTCCGCCGGTATCAGCAGCCAAAGCCACGCCATAGCCAGGAATGTAAACCTTTGTGCCGAGCGGAATAACTCTTGGATCAACTGCAACAATACCATAAGTCGCACGAATGCCTGTAGCAGTAATTCCGGCGCCGCTACCGTCAGTCGGCAAATACGCAGTCGCTTCCATTGACATTACATTTGAATAGTTAATTGTGCCATAAGAAGTTTCAATAATATTCTCACGCGCAGGTTCTTCAACTTCCACCATATCAAGCGTGTTTATATCTGATTCGACAGCCTCAACTTTCAATTCTGTAATTTCGGCAGAATTTTCTTCGGCTGTTGCAACTTCAATTTCTTGAACTGTATTAACATCGGCAGCAATTTCAACTGCCGGAACATTTTCTGTTTGAATTTCATTGACTTGACTTGTAAAACCTGTATTCAGTGCGGCAAATCCTGCCAACATCAAAGTCAAGACATATTTTCTCTGCTTGTTACCCAAACTTTTAATCACTTTGCGCTTCATCATTCCGCTGCTTAACGCAACTTAAGTCGCGTCCCGGGCTTGAAAACTTAAATCTCAAAGCCGCCTCGGAGCAGCCTTCCCCCTTTCAAATCAACAAATTATCTTTTGAATGAGCGAAGTATAACAGTTATTGGTGAAATTGTTCTGAAAAACAGAAAATTTTTTTGTCATAAAAATTTCAGGGGCGTTCTTTCAAGTTTTTTCGTGCATCACCAATCAAATAAAGTGAACCGGCAATAATTTTTAAGCCTTCGCAACTTTGCAAAAATTTTACAGCGTCGGGAATATTTTTTGCAGGAAAATTTTTTATGCCGCGACTTTGCAATTTTGCGCAAATATTTTCGGCAGTTTCGGCGCGTGGTGAATTTGGTTTGGCAACAATTACAAAATCTTCAGTGCGGAATAAAATATCAATCATTGCCTCAATATTTTTGTCCGCCAATGCGCCGAAAACAAAATTGCGGCGACCTGCAGGAAAATTTTTGTCCAAGCTTTTGCGCAAAGCAGTTGCACCGTGCGGATTATGTGCGCCGTCAATCACAATGTTGTTTAAAATTTCAAAACGCCCTGCCCAGCTGACTTTTTCAAGTCCGCGCAAAATATTTTCCTGCGAAATATTTAAAACCTGCGCAGTTTGAATTGCAATCGCCGCGTTGAATTTTTGATAATCGCCGCGCAAATTTATTTTCACTTCAGCAGGTTCTGTAACTTCATAAAGTTTTGAATTATTTTTTTCAGCAACTGCGCGAATAATTTTTAAAGCGTCGCCTGTTGCACCGGTTACAATAGGAACTTTCGGTTTGATAATTCCTGCCTTGTTCAAAGCGATACCTTGCAAGTCGCCAAGAATTTTTTCATGGTCAAGCGCAACATTTGTAATAACAGAAACTTCCGGCGTGATAATATTTGTTGAATCCCAAGTGCCGCCCATTCCGACTTCAATAACAGCAATGTCAACATTTTTTTTTGCAAAGTAAGCAAAAGCTGCCGCAGTCAAAACTTCAAATTGCGTGGCAGGAATTTCAAAATTTTTTATTTGCAAAATAATTTCTGCAAACTCGACTTCAGAAATATTTTTGTCATTGACTTTGATACGCTCACAATAACTTTGCAAGTGCGGCGAAGTAAATAAACCAACTTTGAAACCTGCCTCCTGCAAAATTTGCGCCAACATCGCGCAGGTTGAGCCTTTGCCGTTCGTGCCGGTAACATGAACTGTTTTGTAAAAATTTTGTGGATTGGAAAATTTTTCAGCAATTTTTGTAATGCGTTCCAATCCCGGCTTAATTCCGAAAACATTTAAGTTTTCAAGATAATTTATTGCGTCATTGTAATTCAAAATAATTTCCGCCTTTCAGCCTTGAAGTTGCAATCAAAATATTTTAAACTAAAAAAAATTTTTCAAGGCAGGGATGATTATGAAATTTGTATCGTGGAATGTCAACGGCTTGCGTGCTTGTTTGAAAAAAAATTTTATGCAAAGTTTTCAAAAGCTCAACGCTGATATTTTTGCAATTCAGGAAACAAAAATGCAAGAAGGTCAAGCTATTGTCGAATTGAATGGCTATTCACAGTTTTGGAACAGCGCAGATAAAAAAGGCTACAGCGGCACGGCGATTTTTACAAGACATCAACCGCGTTCTGTGACTTATGGAATTGGTATTGAGGAACACGACCACGAAGGCAGAGTTATCACTCTTGGCTTTACTGATTTTTATTTTGTCAATGTTTATACTCCAAATTCCAGAAATCTTGAGCGACTGGATTATCGCATGGACTGGGACGATGCGTTTCGTGAATATTTGTTGAAGTTGGACTTTACAAAGCCTGTAATTATTTGCGGCGATTTAAATGTTGCGCACAGGGAAATTGATTTAAAAAATCCTGCAACCAATCATCACAACTCCGGCTTCACTGATGAAGAACGCGGCAAGTTTAATGAACTTTTGGCAGCAGGATTTACTGACAGCTATAGATATTTATTTCCGGACAAAACTGACGCTTACACCTGGTGGAGTTATCTTCGCAAAGCCAGAACCAACAATTCAGGTTGGCGAATTGATTATTTTTTAGTGTCGAATCGGTTTGCTGAAAAAATCTCCGACGCGTCGATTGAAGATAAAATTTTTGGCAGCGACCATTGTCCGGTAACTTTGACAATTAAAGACTAAATTTTTTTCAGGCGTTAAAAATTTCTGCAACTTTTTGCTTAAGTTCAATTGGACAATCATCATCGTCTAACATTTGTCGCAAAAAATCTTCATATTTCGGAAATAATTTGCGCTTGGCATTTTCCGGCGTATTGTTAAAAATTGTACCCAATATTTCAGTAAAAAATTTAATTCCGTCGGAACCAAAATTTTCTTTGATGTGTGCAACTAAAGTATCCTCAAGTAAGTTCATATCCTCAATGTTTTCGACTTCGCAAAGTTCAATTTCAAGTTTATCGCAAAAATCTTCAAAAAATTGATAACTGCGTTCGTTGCGCACAATAATTTTTTTTGGCAATAAAACGCGCTGTTTTAAGATTTCAACAAAATTTTTCAAAAGTTCTTCCGGCTTTGAAAAATATTCCATACTCGGCGTAGTATTTATATTTTTATTTGCCTGCAAGTCGATTAACATTAGCATTGTTGAATATTTAAATTTATCGTCGTCGGAATCGTGCAAAATATAAGGCACAACAAAAATCTCTGCCGGAATATCAAGTTTTTTCGGCAGTTTTTTTAATTCGTTGAAATCAGCTGAACTTAATTTTGGCGCAGGATAACTGATATGTCGCAAAGGCGGCAAATTTTTCATGTGCCATTGAAAGCCTGTTTCAGTCGGCTCAAGCACAGGAAATTTTCTGCGTAAAGGAAATTGCGGAGTGAAATCTATTCCGCGCGGCAGATTATCAAAGCGATCATGAACTTCAAGCAAAGCCTCCATTGCCAGTTGTAAAATTTCTTCATCTTTAGCGTCACTGATTGGTTCGTCAGCAAAAAATGGCTTACATTGCAAAAAACGCGGCTGTGAATTTTTACCGCGAAATTGAATTTTATTGCGTCGGCTGAAGTCTTTTTTTTCAGCCAGCTCAAAATCTGTTAAATCTTCCTTCGCAACAAAATAAAGATTTAAATATTTGCAAGATTTTTGCCGAATAAAATTTTCATTTTCAGACTCCTTAAAGCGTTCAAATTCAAACATTCTGAAGTCATTAAAAGCCGAATCGCCAATATAAACTTCAAATGAAGACCTTTCATCGTCATAGAGGTTAGACAAACAATAGGCAATTTCGCCATTTTGAAGTTGAACACCAAAAATTTGCGTAGCCTCTAACATTTTGCAAATTTGTGAATCATAAATTTTTTTTGCCAATTTGTAGCTTTTGTCATTTGCCATAAAAAAATCCTTTCATTTATTTTAAAAATTCAAC
>CAJOPJ010000168.1 GCA_905236325.1 uncultured Selenomonadaceae bacterium | reverse complement strand
GACAGAATACGCGAAAATTTGAAGTTGCATTTCAGACGCGGTTCAAATGTCGGCGACTTGGTTAATAAATCAATTTACCAGACTTTGACGCGTTCGCTATACACAGTTTTTACCTGCTTGTTTACGACATTTGCGCTGTACTTTTTCGGCGGCGAAACCACAAAAGATTTCGCATTTGCGTTGATTATCGGTTTCACAAGCGGCTGTTATTCCTCAATTTTTATTGCAGGTCCGCTCTGGCTGACTTTCCGCAATATGTCAAAACAAAAATAATTTAAATAAAATTACAAAAAAATCCTCCGCTTTGGAGGAAATTTTTATTTTCAAGCAGTTTTGATAAAAAAATATTTTTGCAAAAAAAACCTCCGCTTGGGAGGTTATTTTTTTAATCATTAACGCGCTTGATGTCTGCACCGAGATTTACCAATTTTTGAACTAAATTATCATAGCCACGATCAATGTGGTGAATGTAGCCGATTTGTGTTTCGCCTTCAGCAACAAGTCCAGCCAAAACAACAGCGGCACCTGCGCGAAGGTCAGTTGCTTTAACTTGGCAGCCTGTAAGTTTTTCCTGTCCTTCAACAACTGAAGTGCGTCCTTCAATTTTAATTTTAGCACCCATGCGTCGCAGTTCATCAACATGCATAAATCTATTTTCAAAAACAGTTTCAGTAACCATACTTGTGCCTTCGGAAATTGTCAGCATCGCCATAAATTGCGCCTGCATATCTGTCGGAAAGCCGGGATATGGCAAAGTTTTAATGTCAACAGCTTTTGGGCGTTTATCGCAGCTTACGCGTATGCCGTCCACATCTTCAACAACATTAACGCCGGCTTCTTTGAGCTTGGCAATGACAGGTTTTAAATGTTCGCTGATAGCGTTTGCAATATAAACATCGCCACGCGTCATTGCGGCAGCTATCATGTAAGTTCCTGCCTCAATTCTGTCGGGAATAATTGTATAGTCACGCGCGACTAATTTTTTCACGCCTTCAACTTTGATAACATTTGTACCTGCGCCGCGAATATTTGCGCCCATAATGTTCAAGTAATTTGCTAAATCGACAATTTCAGGTTCCTGCGCAGGATTTTCAATAACAGTTTGTCCTTCCGCCATTGAGGCAGCCATTAAAATATTTTCAGTTGCGCCGACGCTGGGGAAGTCTAAATAAATTCTTGCGCCTTTCAAGCCATTTGGAGCAACTGCCGAAATATCGCCGTGACCGATTGAAATTTCTGCGCCGAGTGCTTCAAAGCCTTTTAAATGCAAGTCGATAGGGCGCGTGCCAATAGCACAGCCACCAGGTAGAGAAATTTTAGCTTCACCATTTCTGGCAAGCAAAGGACCCATAATCAAAAATGACGCGCGCATTTTTCTAACTAAATCATAAGGCGCAATAACAGTTTCAATTTTTGTTGCGTCAACATAAAGCCGGCTTTTTTCGACATCGTGACGAACTTTTAAGCCAAGCGTACGCAAAACTTCGCTGATAGTTTTAACATCTTCAAGATTTGGCACTTCATCAAGGCAAGTTTCATTGTCTTGACCAAGAAGTGTAGCCGCAATAATTGGCAGTACTGCATTTTTTGCACCGCTGATTTTAACAGTGCCTGTTAATCTGTTTCCTCCATTTATAACAAGTCTTTCCAAACTAATCCCTCAATCCTCAATCTTAAATTCACGGCTTATCAACATTGATGATAACTTGAATTACATTGTCGATAATATAATCTGTGTCAACTCTGCTGTTGGCGATTCTGATATTTTGATTGCCTTCGCGACGCAATTTTTCTTGCAATTTTCTAATGCGTTGAAGTTCGCGCTGGCGTTCGCGTTCAGAAAGATTGCTTGGCGCATTGCCGATATCGACTACAATTTGATTATTTTTTCCGGCAGTTATCAAGTTGCGAATTTTTTCATTGTAAGCTTGTTCAGGAGTAACAGTTGTCGGCGTAATTGTATTTACATTTTGGTTTGTAACAGGCACGAGTGAGCCGCCGTGAACATCTAATGCCATTGGACCAATTTGGCGCAGGATTGGAATTGTGTATGGAATGATAACAGTTTGAATTGGCTGTCTATAAGGCTGATAAGTTACTGTTAAATTTATAGTTTCGCCCGGCTTTGCATTTTTTCTGTCCGGCGTAACTGAAACTAAACTTGCAGTTTTGCGTTCTGCGTCGCGCGTTAAATTAACATTGATACCAAAAATATTTGATTCTGTAGTTGTGTTTGAGCAAATTAAATTCAGCGCGTTCAAAAGTTCAACAATCGCCACTTGCCCGACATCTGACGCATTATAAAAAATATTACTGCGCGAAAGTTTGCCGCCTTCAACAACATTTGTGTCGATTGAAAAATCAACTGAAACTGTACTTTCGGCAAGTGAATCGGCAGTTTTGCTAAGCGCAGTATATGCAATTGACGCGCCGAGTTTTGCAATTAAATTTTCATTGTAGGCAATGGTTGCGTTGTAAGTATCGGTGACATTTAAATCATTATCGCGAACAGTGACGCTGATTGGTACAACTGAAGGAAAAGTTCCTAAAATTCCTGCAACGCCGGCTTCGCGGTCTTGATTGATTCTGCCGATAATATTTCCGACGCTTGAAATTTTAACGCCGCTGCCATTTTCGCCGCTGACAGAGCCGATAACTGCCGAATCAGTCATAAAAAAATTGACATTGCCGGCGTGAGTGAATGGATGTCCAAAGCCTAAAATGCGCTGACCGTCCACTGCAGTAACTGTGCCTGTTGCGCCAACTAAAAAATCACCGCAAACAACAGCAACACCAATAGCAGAACCTGGATTCAGCGTTGCGTCAAATTTTAAGCTGTTGCCTGTGCCTGTTGAACTTGCCGCCAAAAAATTATTAAAACCGGCAAATTCAAATTGTCCACGCAAAAAATTTAATCCTGCAGAATCAAAGCCGCTGAAAATCAATGAAGTTTGCGGTTCAACTTCCAAAATTTCATCAGGAAGTAAAATTTCATCGCGCTGAACAATATCATTTAAATTTATTTCTTGATCTGTTGCTTGGTGATTGTGCTTTGCGTAAGGATTTAAGCCTTTTTCATCAGGCATTTCCCAAAGGCGCAACATACTTTCAATAGGCGTGATAAAAAATGTATAAGGACTCATTTCCTTCAAACCGGCAGCCAATGCGCCGACAAGTTTGCCGTCAACATAAACAGGACTGCCGCTCATGCCCTGCAAAATTCCGCCGGTGCGATTTATTACATCGCCGGAAGCACGCGCCATAATCATTTTTGTTGAGCCTTTGCCATTGTCCATAAGACCAATAATTTCCACATCGAAAGTTTCAATCACGCCGGAATTATCAACAATTGTATGTGCTACGCCGTGCATTCCGCTTTGAACTTGCTCAAGCGGCAAAATTTCCGGCATTGCAAAAACTGTGTCACTTAAAATAAAAATTATCGACGCTATTACCGGAAAAATTTTCCTAAATAAACTTCGCAAATTTGTCACTCCTGTTCGTGAAGTTCAAATTAAATTTCTGACTGCACAATTATAACATTATTCAGATTTATTTCAAGAAATTCAGATAGATAAACAGACCTATCACGCCTGGTATTCCAAAAACGCCGGCTATCAAGCAGTGAATGAAAGTTATTTTGATTGTGATAATTCCGGTAAAGTTAATAATATAAAGCATAATTGCTCCGATAAGGCTGTTTTTTAAAAGCCACCAAGGCAACGACAATAAATTCACCAGCAATAAAATAATTACAACGCCAATTAGTGGCGCGATTAAAATATGCCAATCCATAAAAAAAATCAATCTCCTTCATTAAAAATTTAGTTGTCAGACATTAGCTAAAATCTAATGTTTAACTTTTTCAGATTAACTTCAATAAGATACAAAATTAGCAAACAAAAATCAAGACGCAAGAAAAATTTCTTCGCCAAGTTCGGAAATAAAATTTGCCGCAGTCAGTTCAGTCAATTCAGCCAAAAAATTTTCAACTTCAGCAGGCTCCAGCAAAATATTTATTGTTACGTCCGACGCGTAATCAATTTTTTCAACGCGAATATTTTTTTGACGCAAAAAATTTTCCACAGTCGCCAAAAAATTATATTCCAGCGTCACTGCAAGTTTTTTAAAAATTTTCATCTGCACAATTTTAGCGGCAGAAATTCCAAGCGACGCGCCGTGCGAATAAGCGCGAATCAAGCCGCCGGCACCAAGTTTTATGCCGCCGAAATATCTTGTCACAACAACACAAATATTTGTCAGTTCATTTTTTTTTATAGTTTCCAAAATTGGATTTCCTGCAGTTCCGCCGGGTTCGCCGTCATCATTTGATTTTTGTTTGTCGCCAAGTTCTCCGAGTATCCAAGCTGAGCAATTATGCGTTGCGTCGAAATATTTTTTCTTGATTTGCTGAACAAATTCACGCGCAGAATTTTCATCTTCAACATTTTTTAAATTTGCAATAAATTTTGATTTTTTTACTTCAAATTCTGCAGTGAAAATTTCTTCAGCAGAAATAGTTTTATAATTTATCATTTGTTGATGCCTTCTTCCGGCAAAATTAATTTGTTGCGAATTTCGGCAATTTCCGAAGCGTAAAAAAGACCTGCAGGAACTTCGCGCAATGTAATATTTTTAATTTGTCGATTCAGTTCGACTAAATTTTTGGCAGTTTCAGGATTGGCAATTTGGCGAACTGCGCTGATAACTTTGACTTGCGCGTCGGAATAATTTTGCGTCTTGGTAATAATTTCAGTCAAAATAATTCTGCAATCTTCATCAAGTTCAGGCGGCGGATTTAGGTTGTGAATTTTAATTTGTTCCTCAATTGCCGCAGTTTCAAGTTCCACAAGTTGGTCGTAAGTAATTTTTTCATAAACAGCTTGAGTGCGCAAAATATCAACAATTTTGTAGTAAAGTTGCCAATTTCTATCCAGAGCGTCAATATTTTTTTGATAATTTGCATACCAGCTGATAAAAATTTGTTGCTGATTTTGTATGCGTTCAATTTGTTCCTGCGTGATTTTTTCCTTGTCCGGTTGGTGATTTGCAAAATAAGCCGACACTGAAAAAATCACAAACAGCAAAATACAAAAGTAGCCGAAAGTTTTTTTGCGCGGAAAAAATTTATACAAAATTGCCAAGCTCATCGCCGCAATTATCATCAAAACATAAAACAATTAACTTACCACCTTTCTGCTTTTCAACTTTCAACCTATAAAAAATTTTTCCTGCACTGCGCAAAATATGTTACAATAAAAAAAAATCTGTTCAGAGGCAGTAATTTATTCAGTTTGTTTAATTTAGAATGGAGAATTACTTTGCAAAAAATTTTTCTGAGTATCGGAATTTTACTGATTTTGCTGGGAATTTTCGGCACAAGTTACACTTGGCACTACGACCACAGAACAGCCGAAACTTTGGACGACTACGCAAAGTTGGATTTTCAAGTTTCGCGCACTGAAGATGGCGATTTGGAAGGCGCATCGCTGTCTTTGTATGACTACCGCTATGACAAAACGCAATTATTAAAGCGCGCTATCCTTTACACGGACGGCGCGCCTTGGGAAGTTCCTGCTTTTACTAAACAAACTCCGCAAACTTGGCAAAATGAAAATAAATTATTTGTCGCACTGCCGGCTTCAAGTTTGCGCGATATTTTGCTTGCTAAAGAAGTGCGTTTAAGATATTACTATGAAAATGGTCAAACAATCGACTTGCCGCTAAGCAATCGTGAACTTTTGGCTTGGCAAAGAAAATTGAGGTGGTAAATTTTTTTTAAAATCTAAATTAAAAATCTGCTGAAGAAATAATTCCTCCAAAATTAAAATTGGTAGAATTATTTTTTTTAGATTCAAAATCCGGCTTGCCATTTTTATCATTGAAAGTTGCACGACATTTTGGAAAATTACTGCAGCCCCAAAAATATCCATTTTTGCCTTTGCGTTTAATAATAACACTTTTGCAGCGTGGACATCTTGGCAAATCATTTGCAGCGTTAATTTCGGCTGATTTAGCCTTCCTGCAAAGTGCAGTTGTAAAATCAACCTGCCCAGCCAAAAAATCCTCAAGTGTGCCGTCGCCTTCGGACATTGAATGTAATTTATCTTCCCAAATTGCCGTTGCATCGGGATAAGTCATTTCGTCCGGCAATGCGTCAATCAACAAAAAAGCCTTTTCAGTCGGCTGAAGATTTTTTTTATTTTTGTCTTTCATAAACTTCAAAAAGCCGCGCTTAATCAAATCATCAATAATTGCCGCACGCGTCGCCTCAGTTCCAATGCCATAAACATTTTTAAGTTGCTTTTTTGACTCGGCGTTTTTAACATACTTGTGAATATCTTTCATGCCTTGAACCAAACTCGACGCACTGAATCGAACAGGCGGCTTAGTTGTGGATTTTTTCAGCTCAACATTTTCGCAAGTGACTTCGTCGCTATTTTTCATTTGCGGCAAAATTTCAATTTCATCATCTGACTTCGACTTCGCCGCCAAATAAAATTCACGCCAACCTTGAACTTTAACAACTCTGCCGCTTGCTGTGAATCGTTCTGCTTTATATTTAACTTCAACTTTGGTTTCATCATAAATATGCAAGCCATAAAACTGCACGGCATAATTTTTCGCAATCAAGCTGTAAATATTTTGTTCAATTTCGGAAACACCGCCTGTCATTGGTTTCAATGTCGGAATAATGGCGTGGTGAGCCGAAATTTTTTTATCATTCCAAGCGCGACTTTTTATTTTCAAATCGGCGTGACTTGCCAACTGATTTAAAATTTTATCTTCAGTTTTCTGCAAATGTGACAAAATATTCAACGCGTCTTTAAATTGCGTTGTCGGCAAATATTCACAGTCGGAGCGCGGATAACTTGTAAATTTTTTTTCATACAAACTTTGCGCCGCGTCCAAAACCTGTTGTGGCGTATAACCAAAAGCCTTTCCTGCCGCAATTTGCAAAGTTGAAAGCGAAAATGGCAATGGCTGGGATTCTTTTTTTTCAGTCGTCTTGTAACTTGAAATTTTTCCTTCGTGAGGTTCGGTGGAAAATTTTTCTGCAAAATCCTCAGCTACAGATTTATTTATCAATCTGCCTTCAGAGTCAAAAGCAGTTGCGCTTAAAAATTTTTTATCTGCTGACAAAGTTTCGTTCGGCTGATTTTGTAAGGCAGCCGAAGGTTTCCATTGCGCTAAAAAATTTCCATTCGCATGCTGAAATGTTGCGCGGATATTAAAATAATCTACAGGCTTGAAGTCCAAAATTTCGCGTTCGCGCCTGACTACCAATGCAAGCGTCGGCGTTTTAACTCTGCCAACAGGAAAAACATCGTTATGCCCTGCGCGTCTTGCGGCTAAGGTGTAGGCGCGTGAAAGATTCATTCCAATTAGCCAATCGGCACGACTTCTTGCAAGCGCAGACTGCTTTAAATTGAAAAATTCTTGATTGTCGCGCAGGTTTGCATTGGCGCGTTTAATGCTGGTTTCGTCCAGCGCGTTCAGCAAAATGCGTTTGACAGGTTTTTTATTGCCAACAAAGTCCAAAACTTCATCAACCAAAAGCTGTCCTTCCCTGTCAGGGTCGCCGGCGTGAATAATTTCATCAGCTTGCGCAATCAATTTTTTGACAATTTCAAATTGCTCGGCTGTATGCGGATCAACTTCCAACTTCCATTGCTTTGGAACTATCGGCAAATCGTCATCATTCCAAGATTTATATTTTTCGTCGTAAAAATCAGGATCAACTTGCTTTAAAACATGTCCGATAAGCCAAGTCACAATTCCGCCGGAAGTTTTTATGTAGCCATATCCTTGCTGTGGATTTTTTAAAACATTTGCAATTTCACGCGCCATACTCGGCTTTTCCGCAATATAAAGTCGCAATAATTTTCACTCCCTAAAATCTCAAGTTTGCTTGTACTGAAAACCATTTTCCTTGAGGTTGCCCAAAAATTCACAAGTCTTTTTAAGTTCCGCAAATACAACATCAAGCGGCAATTTATCATCTTCAGTTTTTTGTGTGAAAGTCAATTTGTGCGCAGAAAAATCTTTCAATACAGCCGACAAATTATCAACACATTCATTGTACTTCTCTGTTATCTGATTTAAATTCCAAAGCGCAACTTCGTCCACGCCATAAAGTTCACGATAAAATTCAAAAATAGTTGTATCCAAGCCTTTTAAATCTTGCTCAACTCGCGTTAAAGTACCCCACATTCCAATATCAACCAAGTAGCAAGAATCCGGCGAAGAATCAAAATAATGCTTGCCAAAATGCCAGCTGATAAAATGCCGAAAGCCGTCAGCTTCCAAAGGATGTTTTGGCGCACCATTTGCCCAGCGTTCCATTGCGTCCAAAAGTTCCTGCGTCCAAAAATTTCTGAAAGTAGCCGACGCTGTTTGAAAAAAAATCATGCCTTTTTCAACAACTTGACTTTTTGCTTCAAGCGGAACATAAAATTGCTTACTGCCATCAGCAAATTGCAAAACTTGATTACAACCATAACAAACAAAATCTTCATGAGCCTCAAGATATTTAACAGCCTTTTCAACTTTTTTCGGCGACAAATAATAATCGTCCGGATCCAGTACTGCCCAATATTTTGTATCGATCATTCTGTAGCCTTTCATTGTTGAACCCATTAAGCCGATATTTTTTTCATTGCGTATAAGTTCAGCCGGCAAATTGTATTTTTTAATCTGCTCCTGCATAACTTCATAGCTGTTATCTGTTGAACAATTTTCAATCACCAAAATTTTCATCTTGTCCAAGTAAGTTTGAATCGACAATCCAAACGCCCACTTGTCAATATATTTTTCCTTGTTATAAAGGCAGGTAATTATCGTAATCAAAGGCTTTTTGTTTTTCATGAAAAATTCCTCCTCAAAAATTTCAAAGCATATATCTACAATCAATTATGCTTTTATTTCCAAGTTCAGGAATTTTTCTAAATTCTTCCCAAGCCGTGACAATCGCCAACACATCAGATTTTTTGTAAACTTCTTCTGCCGAATCTAAAATTTCAATTTCTATTTCAGGATAATGCTTTTTAAATTCTGAATTGGCGACAGGGTCGAATGCAAAAATTTTTTTGTAACCAAGTTTAAAAATTTCGCTGATAATTTGCACAGCCGGACTTTGGCGAACATCATCAGACAGCGGTTTAAAACTCAAGCCTAAAATTCCAATCGCAGAATCTTGGTTGAGATTTTTTACAATATTTTTCGCTATAGTTGCAGGGCGTTTATCATTTGTTGCAATGACATTTTTTAAAATCTGCGGTTCAAAACCTTTAATCTTACTCTGTGCAAAAAGCGCATTTGTATCTTTAGGCAGACAATAACCGCCGTATCCACAGCCGGGATAGACATAGCTTGTCATT
>CAJOPJ010000167.1 GCA_905236325.1 uncultured Selenomonadaceae bacterium | reverse complement strand
TTTTTTCAGCGTCAAGAATCGGCTTACCCATATCGACGCTTACAAGTTCTGCGCGCAGATTAACTTTCAAAATTCCCGCGCCTGTCTCAACAGTCAAATTATTTTTATCCGTACCGTTCAGCAAAAATTTTGTAAAGCAACGAATACCATTGCCGCACATTTCAGCTTCCGAACCGTCCGCATTAAAAATTCTCATACGAACTTCGGCAACGTCAGAATTTAAAATGTAAATCACGCCGTCAGCACCAATTCCAAAATGCCTGTCGCACAGCTGAATTATTTTTTCTGCGCTGTGAATTTTTTCAGTTTCGCGGCTGTCAATTATTATAAAATCATTTCCGCAACCTTGCCATTTTTCAAACTGTGTCAAAATTTATCAACTCCTGTTCTGTCAGCAAGCAAATTCATCTTGCCGATAACTGCCTTGCGAAAATTTAAATCAACTTCAGCAGTCAAAATTTCTTCACCGACTTGTGCTTCAGCTACAAGTTCGCCGAGTGGATTTATAATTTCCGACTTGCCGGCAGAATTTGCAAAAACTACAAAAATTTGATTTTCAATTGCACGCGCTTTTGTCAAAATTTGTCTTGGAAAAAGCCTTTTCAAACTCCAAGCCGCAGGACAAAATAAAATTTCAATTCCGCTGACTGCAAGTTTACGCACAATTTCCGGAAATCGCAAATCATAACAAATTATAATTCCACATTTCACGCCGTCAAGTTCAAAAATTTTAATTTCACTTCCTGCGCTGAAAATTTTTCCTTCGTCAGCAAATGTAAACAAATGTGCCTTGTCATAAAAATTTATAACTTCGCCCTGCCGATTAAAAATCAAACTGCGATTAAAAATTTTTCTGCCAACTTCTACAATAACTGAGCCGGCAATTATATTGACTGAAAATTTTTTTGCAAGTGCGCCGATAAAATTTTCAGTTTGGAAATTATTTTTGTCAGCAAAATTTTCAACCGGCGTTGGATAGTAACCTGTTGACCAAAGTTCCGGCAAAATTATTGTGTCGGAATTTTTTGATTTGGCAATGAGTCTTTCAGCTGTGGCAAAATTTTTTTCAACTGCGCCAAGTTCAGATTTAAATTGCAAGATTGAAATTTTCATTAACTGCCTCCATAAAAAAAGCAGGTCGCCCTGCTAAATTTTTTTGCAAATTATTTTTCAGCTTTTTTAACTGTGGTTTTAATGTACAGTTCGCGCAGTTGCTTTTCATCAACTTCACTTGGTGCACGACTCATCAAATCAGCTGCACTTTGCGTTTTTGGAAATGCAATTACATCGCGAATTGATTTGCGCTTAGCCATAAGCATAATTAATCTGTCAAGACCGAAAGCAATTCCTGCATGCGGCGGCGTGCCATATTCAAAAGCGTCCATCAAGAAACCAAATTTAGTGCGTGCTTCTTCATCAGTCAAGCCGATTGCCTCAAAAACTTTTGCCTGCAAGTCGCTTTGATAGATTCTCAAACTGCCGCCGCCGACTTCAACGCCATTCAAAACAATATCATAAGCATTTGCTTTGACTTTTTCCGGCGCAGTAAGTAAAAATTCAACATCTTCCTCACGCGGCGCAGTGAATGGGTGATGCATTGCTTTGTAGCGTTTATCTTCTTCAACATATTCAAACATTGGAAAGTCAACAATCCACAGGAAACAAAGTTTATTGTCGTCAATTAAATTTCTGCGACGTGCCATTTCAAGGCGAAGTTCACCAAGTGCTTGAGCTACAACTGCAGGTTTATCGCCGACAACCAAAAGCAAATCACCTGTTTTGCAACCTGTCGCTTGCTTAATTTTTTCAAAAATTTCGTCGCTGTAGAATTTTTTGAATGGCGATTTAATTCCTTCTTCGCTGTATTGAATCCACGCAAGACCTTTTGCGCCATAAATTTTTACATATTCAACCAAACTGTCGAGTTCGCGGCGTGGAATATTTGCATAATCATCGACTTTGATAACTTTAACCTGTCCGCCATTTTCCAAAACACTTGTGAAAACTTTAAAGTCCGAGCCGCCTACAAATTCAGAAATATCCTGCAATTCCATTCCAAAACGCAAATCAGGTTTATCACTGCCGAAACGACGCATTGCTTCGTCCCAAGTCATACGCGGGAAAGGTGTTTCAATTTTCACATTCAGCGACTTTTCAAAAATATTTTTAATCAAGCCTTCCATCAAAGTTAAAATATCTTCTTGGTTCAGGAATGAAGTTTCAATATCAAGTTGAGTAAATTCAGGCTGTCTGTCTGCGCGTAAATCTTCGTCGCGGAAACAACGCACAATCTGAAAATATTTTTCAAAGCCGGAAACCATTAACAGCTGCTTAAAAATCTGCGGCGATTGAGGTAAAGCGTAAAATTGTCCAGGATTTAATCTGCTTGGAACTAAAAAATCTCTTGCGCCTTCGGGCGTACTTTTACAAAGCATTGGCGTTTCAATTTCCAAAAAGCCATGTTCGTCCAAGTAATCACGCATAATTTTTGCAACGCGATGACGCAA
>CAJOPJ010000166.1 GCA_905236325.1 uncultured Selenomonadaceae bacterium | reverse complement strand
GTCTTTTTTTAAAGACCTGCACTAGCAAAAAGTATTGTTCAATTTTCAAGGAACCCGCTGTGCGAATCAGCTTGCATATAATAGCACCGCATTTTACCTTTGTCAACACTTTTTTAAAAATTTTTTTCCACCGCATTA
The DNA here is from genome assembly GCA_905236325.1 of uncultured Selenomonadaceae bacterium. Taxonomy (GTDB): domain Bacteria; phylum Bacillota; class Negativicutes; order Selenomonadales; family Selenomonadaceae; genus Quinella. Next base: position 2,540 of record CAJOPJ010000166.1, on the reverse strand, counting down.
CTACGCCATTTGTGCTTGTTTTTTTGCTGACAGACGCTATAATTAACAAAAAAATTTTTTTATGGAGGTAAATTTTTTTGGAAACAATAAAAAAAATATCTGCCTTAACAAAAAAATATTTGCGTCCGGTTGTTGCGCTTGGAATGTTTGACGGAGTTCATCTTGGGCACGCCAGCGTGATAAAGCGTGCGATTGAAATTGCAAATAAAATTGACGGTACGCCGATTGTGTTTACTTTTTCAAATCATCCGCTGACTGTTTTGAGTCCTGAGAACGCTCCTCTTGCTATTGGCAGTAAATCTTTGCGTCGGGAAATTTTTTCTGAATTGGGTGTTAAAGTTTTGATTGAAATTCAATTTACTAAAGATTTCAGCAAAATAAGTCCTGAAGATTTTTTGCAGCTGCTTCAAGATAAAATTGCGCCGGCTTATGTTGTGACAGGTCCTAATTATACTTTTGGCAAATTTGGCAAAGGCAATGGCAGAATGTTAATTCGCGAAGGCGAAAATTATAACTTTCACGCCGAAATTTGTCCTGCAATTACTTTTGGCAAAAAAAATATTAGCAGTACAAGGATACGCGCTTTAATTGCTGAAGGCGATTTACAAACTGCGAATGAACTGCTTGGCAGAAAATTTACTTACACTTCAACAGTTGTTCACGGCGATCAACGCGGCAGGAAGTTAGGTTTTCCGACTGCTAATCTTGAAATTGATGATAATCGCGCGATGTTGCCGAATGGTGTTTATGTTGTTCAAGTTAAAGTTGGTGATAAAATTTTTTCAGGCATTGCAAATGTTGGCGACAATCCGACTTTTAAGGTTGCAAAGCGGCGGCTTGAAGTTTTTATTGATAATTTTAATGCTGATATTTATGGTGCGGAAATTTCAGTCAGTTTTGTAAGTAAAATTCGTGATGAAATAAAATTTGCGTCGATTGAGGAATTAAAAAATCAACTGCGCGAAGATTTAAATACAATGCGGAGGCAGAGTTTATGAGCAAAATAATTGTAGTTGGAATTGGTCCTGGCGATAAAAAATACATAACAGCTGCCGCGCTTGAAAAAATCAAGGCGGCTAAATTTTTAGTTGGCGGTCGTCGTTCATTGGCAGAATTTTCTACAGAAAATCAAATAACTTTTCCAATTACTGCCGATTTAGTTTCAGCAGTTGAATTTATAAAAACTAAGCTGGAAATTTCAGATGTAGTTGTAATGGTTAGTGGTGACCCTGGATATTATTCTTTCCTGCCGTACCTGAAAAAAAATATTGCGACTGCGGATTTTGAAGTAATACCTTCAATCAGTTCGATTCAGCTTGCTTTTGCAAAATTATGTTTAAGTTGGGAGTCAGCTACTTTGTTGAGTTTTCATGGCAGAAAGCCTTCTGACATTGAACTTAATTTTGTTGAAGGCAAAGTTTTGGGCTTACTTACCGATGCTGAATTTAATTCCGCAAGCGTGGCAAAGATTTTAATTGAACATGGCTGGCGTGTTGATACAAAAATTGCAATTTGTTCAAGGCTTTCATATGCAGATGAAAATATTGAAATTACTACACTTGGCGAAGTTACAAAAGCAGTTGCAAATTGTGTTTTGATTGTAAATTTTTTTGACAACTTGTAAGTGCAAATGTAAAATCTGCTTTGGTGAGTGATTTTTTTTAGTTTGGAGGTGAGAGCATGAAAATTGTAGTTATAAACAGCAGTCCGCACAGCGACAGTAAATCGACATCAAAATTTTTGGCGCAAAAGTTCATTGAAGGTGCGCAGTCAAAAGGTCATGAAATTTTTGTTTTTGACGCGGCGAAGGAAAAAACAAATCCTTGCAACGGCTGCGATCATTGCGGAATGGACGGCGATTGCGTTCACAAAGACGCAATTTCACAAAAATTGATGCCGAAAATGTTGGAGGCGGATTTGTTGGTTTTGGTAACGCCGCTTTACTATTTTGGAATGAGTGCGCAATTAAAAATTATTGTTGACAGATTTTATTCGCGCACAACAAGGCTGAACGGCAAAAAATCTATAATGCTTGCGACGGCTTGGAATACTGCCGATTGGACAATGAAAGCGTTGCAAATGCACTATGAAACATTGGTGCGCTATATGAACTGGCAAAATGTAGGTTCAGTTTTTGCGACAGGTTGCGGCTATCGTTCAGCAACTGAAAATTCAAACTTTGCGAACGCGGCTTATAATCTTGGTTTTAATTTGTAAGGAGGAAATTTAAAATGGAAGAAGTCAGAATTGATTTAAGAATACCTAATGAAGAAAGAGAAGCAGAAGGCAAACGCTCGGCGCAACTTTGTTTCAAAATAAATCACACAATGCCAATGACTGAAGAACTCGACACGCTTATCAAGGAACTTTTTCCGCAAGCCGGAGAAAATTTTATGCTTCAGCCGCCTTTGCAATGCAACTTGGCTGATCAGGTAAAAATTGGCAATGGCGTTGTGATTATGTACAACTGCTTGATGATGACGGCTGGCGGAATTACTATTGAAGACGGCGCAATGATTGCGGCAAATTGTTCGCTGATT
>CAJOPJ010000165.1 GCA_905236325.1 uncultured Selenomonadaceae bacterium | reverse complement strand
GCAAAAAAAATTCGGATATATTTATGTTCACCCGTTCAATGATAAAGAAGTAATTTTAGGTCAAAGTACGACTGCTTTAGAAATTATAAATGAATTGAAAGATGTTGACGCAATTTTAGTGCCGATTGGCGGCGGAGGTTTTGCCTCAGGAGTTGCGCTTGCTACAAAATTAGTCAGTCCGCAAGTTAAAGTCATTGGCGTTGAACCGGAAAACGCGGCTTGTATGAAGGCGGCTTTCAATGCAGGAAAAATTGTCAGCCTGAAAAGTTCCGATACTGTGGCGGACGGTTGCGCTGTTAAAACTGCAGGCGCGTTGACTTTTGAATTTTGCAGGAAATATCTTGATGAAATTATTACAGTCAATGAAATGGAAATTATGAGCGCACTTTTGAGTTTGATTGAAAAACACAAGCTGATTGCTGAAGGCGCAGGAGTTTTAAGTCTTGCAGCATTGAACAAATTAAATTTCAAAGACAAAAAAGTTGTCGCGATTGTCAGCGGAGGAAATATTGATATTTCAACTTTGTCCGGTTTGATTGACAAGGCTTTAATTGCGCGTGGCAGAATTTTTAATTTTGTAGTTGAGCTACCTGATAAGCCAGGCGAACTGCTGAACATTGCAAAAATTTTGTCGGACGAACAGGCAAATGTTGTTAAACTTGAACACAATCAAGCATTGGTTACAAATAGCTTTAAGAAAGTTTTACTTGGCGTGACTGTTGAAACAAATAACCATGAACACATTGAAAGAATCATTCGTGCGCTGAATAAAAAAGGCTATGAAATTGAAAAAATTGATTTGTTGAGGTAGAAAATTTTGCGGAGGTGATTTTTATGAACTATGAAATTTTGTATCCGGAGGCTTTTCCAATTGTAAAAGTAAATCTCAAGCGCGGCGAAAAAATTAAAGCCGAATCCGATGCGATGATTGCAATGAGCGCAACTGTTGATGTTGAAGGCAAAATGGAAGGCGGAATTTTAAGTGGCTTGGCGAGAAAATTTTTATCCGGCGAATCAATGTTTTTTCAAGAACTTGCGGCCAATCGCGGCGACGGCGAAGTTTTGCTTGGACATGCCCAGCCAGGCGGAATTTTAGATTTGGATTTGGATGGCAGTTATGGTTTAATTGTTCAGAAAAATGGCTATCTTGCATCAAGTGAAACTATCAATGTTGAAACTAAAGTTCAAAATTTGGCGCAAGGATTTTTAAGTGGCGAGGGGTTTTTTGTTTTAAAAGTCAGTGGTCGCGGCACACTTTTTGTTTCAAGTTATGGCGTGATTCATCCACTAAATCTTGAACAAGGTGAAGAAATTATCATTGACAACGGACATTTGGTAGCTTGGCCGGACTACATGGATTACAAAATTGAAAAAGCCTCAAAAGGCTGGATTTCAAGTTTTACTTCCGGCGAAATGGCTGTTTGCAGATTCAGAGGTCCCGGCGTTGTTTTAATTCAAACGCGCAATCCTGACGCATTTAAAGGCTGGATTAGATCCTTGTTGCCTGTTGGAAATAGTAATTCCGGTTCATCTTCATTTTTGGATAATTTGTAATTTGATGAGGAGGTAGTTAAAATGTCAGATGTAAAAATTAAACGCGCTTTAATCAGCGTATCAAACAAACTGGGCGCAGTGGAGTTTGCAAAGTCTTTGTCAAAGTGCGGAATTGAAATTATTTCGACAGGCGGAACTATGAAGGCAATTCGTGCGGCAGGTGTTCCTGTAACTTATGTCAGCGATGTTACAGGTTTTCCGGAAATTATGGACGGCAGAGTTAAAACTCTCAATCCAAAAATTCACGGCGGCATTTTAGCTGTGCGCGACAGTCCTGAACATATTAAGCAAATGCAGGAAAATAATATTCAGCCGATTGATTTGGTTGCGGTTAATCTGTATCCATTCAAAGCAACAATCAAAAAAGCCAATGTTACGCTTGCCGAAGCTGTGGAAAATATCGACATTGGAGGACCTGCAATGATCCGTGCTGCGGCGAAAAATTTTAAATATGTAACTGTTGTGACTAATCCCGACCGCTATGATGAAATTGCAAAAATTATTTCCAAAACAGGCGGCGTTGATTATGAACTTCGCAAACAATTGGCAGTTGAGGCTTTCGCTCACACTGCAGACTATGACTCAATGATTACAGATTATTTGTCGAAAGTTACAGAATAAATTTTACTGGAGGAAAATATTTTGGAGAACATTTCAAAGGTTTATGAACCGCAGAATTTTGAACGCGAAATTTACGCGAAGTGGGAGGGCGATAAAAATTTTCACGCCGATGTAAATAAAAATACCGACGCATTTAGCATTGTAATTCCACCGCCAAATGTCACAGGACAGTTGCACATGGGGCACGCTTTGGACGAAACATTGCAGGATATTTTGATTCGCTACCACCGCATGAAAGGCGATAATACACTTTGGATGCCGGGTTGCGATCATGCAGGAATTGCAACGCAAGCTAAAGTTGAGGAATCTCTACGCGCTGAAGGCACTAATCGCTATGAACTTGGACGCGAAAAATTTTTGGAACGCGTTTGGCAATGGAAAGAAAAATTTGGCAATCGCATTATGTATCAGCTTAGAACTTTGGGCGCAAGTTGCGACTGGGAACGTGAACGCTTCACAATGGACGAAGGCTGTAGTGCGGCAGTTAAAAAAGTTTTTGTCGAACTGTACAAGGAAGGCTTAATCTATCGCGGCAAGCGCATTACAAATTGGTGTCCAAAATGCAACACTGCGCTTTCAGATATCGAAGTCGAACACATTACCGAACAAGGACATCTCTGGCATTTGCGTTACAAATTCAAAGACAGCGATGAATATATTGAAATTGCGACTACGCGCCCTGAAACCATGCTTGGCGATACCGGCGTTGCAGTTCATCCTGACGACGAAAGATATAAAAATCTTGTCGGCAAAACTTTAATCCTGCCGATTGTGAATAGAGAAATTCCGCTCTTCGCCGATGATTATGTTGATAAAGAATTTGGAACAGGCGCAGTTAAAGTTACACCTGCCCACGATCCTAACGACTTTGAAATGGGCTTGCGTCACAATCTTGAGCAAATTAAAGTTATCAATAATGATGGCACAATGGCTGAAGGTTTAGGAAAATATTCAGGTCTTGACAGGTATGAATGTAGAAAAATTTTAGTTGAAGATTTGCAGGCGGCGGGTGTTTTGGTTTCTGTTGAGGAACATGAACACTCTGTCGGTCATTGTTCGCGTTGCAACACAACTGTTGAGCCTTTGGTTAGTCGCCAATGGTTTGTGAAAATGGAAAGTTTAGCCGCGCCTGCAATTGAGGCTGTTAAGACCGGCGAACTGCAATTTGTGCCGGAAAGATTTACAAAAATTTATATCAACTGGCTTGAAAATATCCGCGACTGGTGCATTTCAAGACAACTTTGGTGGGGTCACAGAATACCGGCTTTTTATTGCGACGACTGCGGAGAAATGACTGTTTCCGAAACTGAAGTTCATGAATGTCCGCACTGCCACAGCAAAAAAATTCATCAGGACGAAGATGTTTTGGATACTTGGTTTTCAAGTGCGCTGTGGCCTTTCAGCACAATGGGCTGGCCAAATGAAACT
>CAJOPJ010000164.1 GCA_905236325.1 uncultured Selenomonadaceae bacterium | reverse complement strand
TTGATAACGCAGATTTAATTATTTTGCCGGGCAGTAAAAATACTTCTGAAGATTTAATTTTTCTGCGCGAAAAAAATTTTGCCGAAAAAATTTTGCAACTGCACAAAAAAAATATTCCTGTGATTGGAATTTGCGGCGGCTATCAAATGCTTGGCAAAAAAATTTTCGACCCCGACAAAACTGAATCAAATATTCCTGAACTGGACGGCTTAAATCTTTTGCCGATTGAAACGACCTTCACAGCTGAAAAATTTACAAAGCAAATTACTTTACCGGCGTTGGATTTTGAATTTTTGGGCGTGAAAATTTTTGCTGAAAATTTAGTCGGTTATGAAATTCACAGCGGCAGGACTGAAAAAAATTTTTGCGTGGCTGAAAATGCTTTTGGAAGTTATCTGCATGGAATTTTTGATAATGACGACTTCCGCCGACAAATTTTAAACGCAATTCGACGCAAAAAAAATTTGCAACCGCTTGAGGTTACAAAAAATTTCAATGCTGAAAAACAAAAAAATTATGACAGGCTGGCAGAAATTGTCCGCCAAAATTTAAATATGCCTTTGCTGGAAAAAATTTTGCAGGGAGTTGATTAAAATTTTAACGCTAGGAATTGAAACAAGTTGCGATGAAACTGCGGCGGCAGTATTGCGTGGCGGTCGCGAAATTTTATCAAATGTAATCTCAACGCAGATACCTGTGCATCAAAAGTTCGGCGGCGTTGTGCCTGAAATTGCCTCGCGCAAGCATATTGTAAACATTATGCCGGTTATTGATGAAGCAATTACAAAAGCCGGTGTCGAACTTTCACAGATAAGTCAAATTGCAGTGACTTATGGTCCTGGACTTGTCGGCGCATTATTGGTCGGCGTCTCTGCGGCGAAAACTTTAGCTTACGCGCTGAAAGTTCCGCTAATCGCCGTCAATCACATGGAAGGACATATTTTTGCAAATTTTTTGTCCGCGCCCGAACTTGAGCCGCCATTTTTGGCTTTGGTTGTTTCAGGCGGACACAGCGCATTGATTTTGCAAAAAGACTACAACAATTTTGAACTGCTTGGACAAACACGCGACGACGCGGCAGGTGAGGCCTTTGACAAAATTGCACGCGTCATGGATTTGCCATATCCCGGCGGACCTCAGATTGATAAATTGGCTAAACTTGGAAATCCTGACGCGATAGATTTTCCACGCGCTAAAGTTTCCAACTTCGACTTCAGTTTCAGCGGCTTGAAGTCTGCGGTTTTAAATTATTTAAATTCGGCAAAAATGAAAGGCGAAGAAATTAACAACGCAGATGTTGCCGCAAGTTTTCAAAAAGCAGTTGTTGACGCATTGGTTGATAAAACTATCGCTGCGGCAGAAAAATTTCAGCTGAAAAAAATAGTCCTTGCAGGCGGAGTTGCTGCAAACTCATCGCTTGAAGGAACTTTGCGGAAAAATTGTGATGCGCAAGGTTTGGAATTTTATTTTCCAAGCAAAATTTTATGCACGGACAACGCGGCTATGATTGCCTGTCGTGGTTATTATCAGTCGCTGGAAAAAAAATTTGCAGATTCAACTTTAAATGCCGTGCCAAATTTAACTTTCTGAATTTTATTTTTCCAATTTCAAACGCTCCAGCCGGAATTTTTTTTCTGACGCTCAAAAAATATCTGACCAAATAAAAATCTCTGCATAATATCAGCAAACGCACGCAAAACTTCGTGTTCAGAACGCGTCCATTCACGCGCTTTTGTGCAGTCGTCAAAACCGACGCAACCCATAAAAATATCATCGTCCATAATCGCACATTCCAAAAATGCTCGAATATGCCGCTTTTCAAAAACTTCTCGCGCCTTAGTGGGAAGTTTTTCTGTATCGCCGCACTCTGTAAACCTGCCAAGTTCAGTATTTTTATAACGCTTGCGAATTTGTCGGCGGACGTAAGAATCATGGGAAATTTCTGCATTTTCCCAATTTCCGACAATGCAGTCAAACAAAGGTTGTGGCCAATAAGGTCCATCCAAATGCCAAAAAACATAAGCGCGATTGACTTTAAATTGTTTTGCAAAAATTTCTAACAAAAGCCGCACAGCAACTGAAGTATCCTGCGACTTGAAAGTTAGTTGGAAAATATAATCCATCGGATTTGTCAGCAATTTTTGGAAGTCATTTGAACCGGTGAGTTCTTCAGCTTTATTTTCTTCTGCGCGTTTGTTTTCTTCAAATTCAGCTGAATAAATAATTTGATTATCCTTGCCGCGTCGCTTGACTTCATAAAGCGCGGCATCGGCGTGGCTGAACAAAATTTTATAATCTTCGCCGTGCTGTGGAGAAATTGCAATTCCAATGCTTGAAGAAACTGTAACTTCGCCGCCTTCATAGTTGTAAGTTTTTCTTAGCAGTTCGCGCAACTGTTCGCATTTTTTTATTACAATTTCGGGGTCGGGAATATTTTTCATCAGCACGCAAAATTCATCGCCGCCAATGTGACCTAAAATATCTGTCGGACGAAAAACCATTTTCAAATTCAACGCCATATCGACAATAACCGCGTCGCCGATTAAGTGACCAAGTTTGTCATTTACAGATTTAAAATTGTCCAGGTCGATAACCAAAAGCGCGTGAACTGCATTTGGAATTGAAAGTTCCTGCATGACAAGATAGGCAGTGTGAGTTTTGCTGAAAAGTCCTGTCATGGGGTCGTGTTCAACCATTTTTTGCATACGCACTGCTTCTTGACGCTCAACATCAACATTTTGCAAAAATCCTGTGACTTCCTGCGCGTAGCCTTGTTCATACCTGATTCTGTAGGACATATGCATCCAAATAAAACCTGCGCCCTTGACATAGATTCTGAAGTCCAAATTTTTGTCTTGAAGTGGATCGCGGCGCATTGACTTCATATTTAAAATTTTGTCAATATGATTTTGAAATTCTTGGCGGTCTTTTGGGTGAATCAATCGTGCAGTCAGCAAATTATTTTTTACATTGTCAGTTGGCAAGTCAAGTTGCAAAAGGTGCGTCATCATTTCATCATATTCAAGTTTATCTTGCTGAACATCCCAATGAAAAGTTGCCATCCTGTTTAAGTCCATTGAAGTTCGATAGCGTTCAAGCCAACTTTCATACATAAAAAAAACTCCTTCCGGTCAAAAATTTAACTCGGCAAAATTATTTCCACATCTAAATCTTTTGCCGCGTCCAAAATATCTTTTTCAGGCTCGGTTTCTGTAATAAAGCCGAAAATATTTTCAAAGCCTGCGAAAGAATATTTAGCCTCTATGCCAAGTTTGCGTGATTCTGCAACAATAAAATTTTTTTTGCTTAAACTTAAAATCTTTGCCTTGTGGATTCCTCCGTCAATGCTGTTTGTTGACAGGGAATTTTTTTTGAAGTCAACGCCGACGGTGCCGATAAATGATACGTCCGGGCGAAAATGCGAAATAAATTCCAAATTCAAAACATCAGTAAAGCCGTCACGACTTTTGTTAATCTGTCCGCCGGCAAAAATTATGTCGATTTTTGGATTCACCGCAAGCATAACCAAAACATCAACCATGCTTGTTAAAATTTTGTAATTTGTAGCGGATTTTGCCAAAATTTCAGCAATCGCAATGCTGATTGTTGAATTGTCCAGAAAAATTAAATCCTGCGCCGAAATTTGTTTTATTGCGACGCTTGCAATTTTGCGCTTAGCTTCAACATCGCTGATTCTGCGTTTGTTAGCTTCAGTCATTTTTAGCGACTCTTGAATTGGAACTGCGCCGCCATAAGTTCTGCGCAATTTTCCGTCAGCTTCAAGGCTTGCTAAATCTTTGCGTATTGAATCTTCCGTTACATCAAATATTTCTGCAAGTTCTTTGACCAAAACTTTGCCATTTTCAGTAAGTATTTCTAAAATTTTTGACTGACGTTCTTCCCAAAACAAAATTTTATTCGCCTCTCAATAATTTGCAATATCTTCAACTCTTGGAACAATAATCATATAAACGCCATCGTGCGCCATTTGCAAAAGTTCGACAATATCACTTTCAGTCAAACTTACGCAACCGGAAGTCCACCAACGATCATAACTTTTGCAATGCAAAAATATTGCCGCGCCTTTGCCATAAATTGTCGGATTGATATTAAAGCCAATGTTCATTGCGTACTTGTATTGATAATAATCAATCAAATGTTCGCCGCTCATGCGTCTTGAAGACTCAATCCAAGTGTTGTAAGTTGCTTGTTCACTTGACAGGTAGGAATTTGGCGTTATATTTCTGTAAGTCATTGCAGTGCCGGGATTTGGAGAATTGCCAAAAGCATACAAAATTGGAAAACTTCCAATCGGCGTAGTTTTATCGCCGGCGTGACGATTTGCGCTTAAACCATTTCGACCATAGCCGCAATAAACTTCCATTTCACGCCGCCACCAGCCTTCTTGTGTTTTTGTCCAAAAGCTGAAGTTGTGATCTACCACCAAAATAATTTGATCTGTCAGCTGTGCAGTTTTTGTTTTTGATAAAAATTCATGCAAAGTAACTTCATCAAGATATTGTTCCGGCGGCTGCGCTTGAACTAAATTTGTTTCTAAAATCATCATTGCCATAAAAAAAAACTGCAAAAAGATTTTTTTCATTTCCAATACACCCACTTTCAATAAAAAAATTTTACGCGCAAAAAAAAAATCCTGCCGTTTCGACAGGAATTTTTTTATATTCCGTAAAAAAAACTTGACAATTTTTTTCACAGGTGATAACATACGCACTGTTGACGGCGCCATCGTCAAGTGGTTAAGACAACGCCCTTTCACGGCGGG
>CAJOPJ010000163.1 GCA_905236325.1 uncultured Selenomonadaceae bacterium | reverse complement strand
CAAGCCGGCTTTTAATGTTGTCAATACTTTAATGCTGGTGATTTTGTTTTGGACAATCTTCAAGCTGGCAAATTTGTCTTGTAAAAATTTTAAGCCGGCGTTAATTTGGATTTTTATTTGCCTGTTTGTAATTGGCGGACATTTCGGCGAAACTTTAATCTGGATGACTTGGCTGACAGGAACTTGCAATTATTTTTGGATGACAACTTTTCAGCTGATTTATTTAATACCATTTGTGCAAGTTTTGCGCGGCGAAAAAATAAATTCCGCTGTGAAAATTTTATTTCCTGCGCTTGGATTTTTTATAGGCTGCGGAATGGAAGCTGCAAATATTTCAACAAATTTCTTGCTGCTGATTTTTATTTTTCTTGCTTTTCAAAAAAAAATTTTATCGCGGTGGCTGATTTTTGCATTTATAACTTTCGCAATCGGTAGCGCATTTGAAATTTTTTCACCCGGCAATCAAGCACAGTATAAATTTATAATGTCAGTCAATCCGTCGGCTTTTGAACTTTCAGCCACAAATCAGCTTGATAAATTTTTGCACAGCTTTTTACCAATCGTCGCAATAGATTTATTTACTTTGTTGCCGGCAATTTTTTGCAACAAAAAAAATCCTACAATGCTTGCCTTCGCAGTTGCAGGACTTTTAGTTCCCTGCGCAATGATGTTTTCACCAAAATTTGAACTCCGCGCAACAATAATCTCAATGCTGTTTGTATTGGTCGCCGCATCAATGGCGATTGAACAGCTAAAAAATTTTTCATTGCCGGGCAAAAATTTTTTTCCAACATTGCTTTTTGCAATGATTTTTTTGTATGAAACTTCAGTTCTATTTGAGTGTACACAAATTTACAGATATTCCGTCGCGCAGGAAAAATTTATTTTGCAAAATCGCGATTCTGAACTTTTGCAAATTGCGCCGATAAAATCCATTCCAAATTTAGTAAAAAAAATCAACGCCAAAGACTCGCCGCCAATTTCAAATTTTGCAGGAATTTTAGATAACTCCGATTTCTATTTCAACATAATTGTTGCAAAATACTATGGTGCAAAAAAAATAATCGCAACACAATAAAATGATGAGGTATCAATTTGAAGATTTTAATTTTATCAGCGTCAATAGGCTCCGGTCATACAAAAGCCGCCGAATCAATTTCAAAAGCCTTGAATTGCGAAGTTGAAGTTGTAGACTTTATGGCGCGTGAAATTTCAACGCTAAATTGGCTGACTAAAAAAATTTATCTCGCCGCGCTGAAATTCATTCCCGACCTGTATGACAAAATTTATAACTTCATGGGCGCAAGACAAGTTGGAACTTTGACGCGCTTTTTAACTTCAACTTCAATGTACTTTCCATTCAAGCGACTTTTAAAAAATTTTCAGCCTGACATTGTCATTTGCACTCATCCATTCCCCGAAGCCGCCGCATCGCTGTGGAAATTTTTGCATGCAAAATCAGCGCGAAAATTTTTATTGTCAACAGTGCTGACTGATTATTCACTGCACGAAATTTGGATTTACAGCGAAGTTGATATTTATTTCGTGGCAACGGCAGAAATGAAATCTGAACTTGCCGCGCAGTCGCGTCCTGAACAAAAAATTTACTCAACAGGAATCCCAATCGACTTAAAATTTTCAAAAACACCGTCCGGCTATCAATCTAAAAATAAAAATCTATCAATCTTGATAATGGGTGGCGGCTTAGGTTTAGGTTCGATTGAGGAAACTTTAAAAGACTTGGAAAATATCTCTGCGCCGCTAAAAATGATTGTAGTTGCCGGGCAAAATGAAAAATTACTTTCGCGGCTGAAAAATTTTAAATCGCGGCACGAAACAGAAATTTTCGGCAATATTGATAATGTTGCGGAACTTATGCAATCCGCTGATTTGCTGATAACAAAACCCGGCGCGTTGACAATGACTGAAGCATTTGCAGTTGGCTTACCAATGATTTTACACGCGCCAATTCCCGGTCCCGAAGCCTTAAACGCAAAGTACGCAATACAAAATGGCGCGGCAGTTTCAGTTGGCAAAGAAAAAATTTCAGCAGTCGTGGAAAAATTTTTGCAAAAACCTGAATTGTTGCCGGAAATGAAAATCAACGCAAAAAAAATCGCCGCACCTGACGCAGCGATAAAAATTGCCGATATAATTTTTAAAAATTTTTAAGCCTTAAGTACCTCGACAGTCTTTTGCAAAGTTTCAAGATTTTCGACATTAAGGCTTTTAATTTGCTTATCAATTCTGCGATTGAATCCGCACAAAGTTTTTCCAGGTCCGCACTCAACAAAAACATCTGCGCCGAAATTTTGCATAGCTTGAACGCAATCAATCCACTTGACAGGGTGATCTGCTTGCGAAACTAAATTAGCTTTAATTTTATCAGCGTCGGTTTCAAGTTCGCCGGTGAAGTTTGCGGCGATAGGGAAGGCGGCGTTTTTAATTTCAACTTTGTCAAGTTCGGCGGAAAGTTTTTCAGCGGCAGGTTTCATCAAAGTTGAATGGAAAGGTGCACTGACAGGTAGTACAACAGCTTTTTTTGCGCCAGCTGCCTGTAAAAGTTCGACAGCTTTATCAACGCCGGCGACAGTTCCTGCAATGACAGTTTGTCCCGGGCAATTGAAGTTGACAGCTTGAACTGCACCGAAATCAGAAGCCTTCACGCAAGCGTCAACAATAGTCGCATCGTCAAGTCCGATAATTGCAGCCATTGAACCTTGACCGACAGGCACAGCCTCTTGCATAAATTGTCCGCGTTTGTGAACCAATTTAACAGCGTCAGCAAACTTTAGCGAACCTGCCGCAACAAGTGCGCTATATTCGCCCAGGCTGTGACCGCCTGCAATTTCTGCCTGAACGCCTTCAGCATTTAAAAGTTCAGCCGCAATTACGCTGACAATCAAAATTGCAGGTTGCGTGTTGGCTGTTAATTTTAAATCGTCCTCAGAACCTTCAAAGCAAATTTTCTTGATTGAGTAGCCAAGTGCGTCGTCAGCTTCGTCGAACATTTTTTTTGCCAAGTCGAACTTGTCATAAAAATCTTTGCCCATGCCGACGAACTGTGCGCCTTGTCCTGGAAATACAAATGCAAGTTTGCTCATGAAAAAACTTCCTTTCGGTCGAAAATTGAACTGATTAGCTAATTAGTAAAAAATAATCTGCCAATCACAAATAATTTTTTTGCAACTCAGCAACAGCGTTTGGCAAGCCGTTCACAATGTCGTCAATAATTTCCTGCACAGATTTAATATCTTCAAGCATACCTGAAATCTGACCAATCATGACCGAGCCGTTTTCGACATCGCCTTTGTGCGTGGCAAGATGCAATTTACCTGTGCCGAGCTTTTCAAGTTCTTCAGTTGACGCGCCGGCAGCTTCCATTTCAAAAAATTGCTTGGTAAGTTTATTAGCAATTACGCGCACAGGATGACCGAGCGTGCGGCCTGTAACAACAGTTGAGCGATCTTTCGCCTTAAGCACCAAGTCTTTGTAGTTTGGATGGGCAATACATTCCTTGCTGACAACAAAGCGCGAACCCATTTGAATTGCATGTGCGCCAAGTGCAAAAGCCGCCGCCATTCCGCGCGAATCAGCAAAACCTCCGGCAGCAATAACAGGTACATCGACAGCGTCAACAACCTGCGGAACAAGCGGCATAGTTCCAATTTCGCCAATGTGTCCGCCGGATTCACAACCTTCAGCAATAACAGCATCAACTCCGCCTTTAGCTAATCTGCGCGCCAGAGCAACACTAGCCACGACAGGAATAACTTTTGTGCCAATTTCCTTAAGCGCAGGAAGATATTCGCCGGGATTTCCTGCACCGGTCGTAACGACAGGAACTTTTTCATCAAGCATAAGTTGCATAACTTCCTTGACGAAAGGCGACATAAGCATAATATTAACGCCGAAAGGTTTATCGGTGCGTTCTTTGCATTTTTGAATTTCCTGTTTCAAAATATCAGGTGGCATATGACCTGCGCCGATAAGACCTAAGCCGCCGGCGTTTGAAACTGCCGACGCCAGTTCAGCCGTTCCAATCCAAGCCATTCCGCCTTGAAAAATTGGGTACTTAATATTCAACAGTTTACAAATTGGATTATTTTCAAACATTAAAGTTTACCTCACCTTCGATTTGAAAATTTAACTTCGACTCTATTTTAAACCGCCGCTGTATTCTTTTTCAAGTGCGGTTTTGATGTGTTCCAAAACATTGCCATTAACATATTCAATCGCTACGCGAATTGCACTGCAAATTGATTTAGCGTCAGAACTGCCGTGCGCAATTAAGCAGCAGCCATTAACGCCAAGCAATGGTGCGCCGCCATACTCTGTAACATCAAGACGCTTGCCAAGTTTTTTTAGCGTCGGCATTAAAAGCAGTGCGCCAAGTTTAGCTAAAATTCCGTCGTCTTTAATAGCTTCTTTAATAAGTTCAAAAATAGTTTTTGCCAAGCCTTCGCCGAATTTTAAAACAACATTTCCAACAAAACCATCGCAAGCTACAACATCAAAATTGCCTTTTGGAATGTCGCGTCCTTCCGCGTTGCCTGTAAAGTTTATTGTCGTGGCGTTTTTAAAAAGTTGATACGCTTCTTTAACCTGTTCATTGCCTTTAGTTTCTTCCTCGCCAATGTTCAAAAGTCCGACGCGTGGATTTTTTTTGCCAAGAACATGTTCAGCATAAAGTGCGCCCATAATTCCAACCTGCAACAAATGTTCAGGTTTGCTGTCTACATTTGCGCCGGCGTCCAACATCAAAGTTACACCATTCGGCGTTGGAATTGGACTTGCGATTGCCGGGCGACCAATGCCATGAATACGCTTTAAAATTAACTGCGCAGCCGCAACTGCCGCACCTGTCGAACCGGCGGAAAGTACTGCGTCAGCCTCGCCGTCTTTAACCATACGCGTTGCAACGACAATTGAGGAATCTTTTTTGTTGCGAACGGCATCTGCAGGGTGCGCGCCCATCTCGACAACTTCAGTTGTATGCTTAATTGTTATCGGCAAATTTTCCCAGCCTTCGCTGTCCTTTAGGATTTTGCGGATTTTATTTTCATCGCCGACTAAAATAATTTCGCAAGGAAATTTTTGAGCCGCCAAGACTGCGCCTTTTACAATTTCGCTCGGCGCATTATCTCCGCCCATTGCGTCAACTGCAAGTTTCACAATTT
>CAJOPJ010000162.1 GCA_905236325.1 uncultured Selenomonadaceae bacterium | reverse complement strand
GAATCCTGTTGTGAGGATGTGCAGGAGGATTTGCACCGATACCTGTCAAGAAACTTTTTATTGAAAATTTCACTGCCAATTAAGGCAACAATAAGCAAAATTATTTAATGGTTATGGAAGGGAATATGCGATTTGATTTAAGTTGGTCGGCAGTCAAATTTTTATCGACTTTTGAAAACCAAGCAAGCGCATATGATGCAGCCGAACAATAATCAATAGCATATTCATTGGTTGACCAACTCGCCAAAACATCAAGATAAGCCTTCGCAGGTGGAACTTTTCCGCTTTCAAGATATTTAGTCTGGTCGGGGTCGCCTCCTGAAACAAAATTTGGTCCGCCGACAAGTAAACCCGGAACATATGCGCCTGTACTTTCATGAATCCTGTTGTGCGGATGTGCGGGAGGATTTGCGCCCAAACCTGTCATAAAACTTTTATCCAAAGAATTTCTTCCGAACATATAGTGAATTTGATCCAATGCGCCTTCGACATAAGCATCTTTAGGTGAAATTTCATTTGCCATTAAAAGCATATCGCCCATTGTCATTGTATTTTTTGTTTATGCCCAAGTGTATTCATTTTGCGCAAGTGTACAGTTGTATCCGTCATTTTGAATTTTTGAAACCAATTCGTCCGCATAACTCAAGAAAGCATTTTTAACTTGATTCTGAAAAACTGAATCTGCGCCTTGAGTTGTGGCGTAGGTAAATTGAGCAAGTCCGAGTGTATCGTCCCAAGTAAAGAAACTCGGCTTGTCAGTCATAATTTTTTGTGACTTCAAATAATTTTCATAAGTTTTGTCGCCTGTAGTCTTAAACAACTCAGCCGCCAACCAAACACGTTCCTGAATGTCATTTTCGTCATTGTAAGGACCGGAGCCGCCGTCGTGACCTTCATCAGTGCGGTAAATTGATTCAGGATTTTTTTCAAGATAAGCCCAAGCGCGTTTTGCATTTTCCAAAAGCCTTGCTGAATAATCTTTATCGAAAGGCTGATAAACACGCGCCGCGATAGCCATTGACGCGCCATACATTGCAGTTGCCGCCGAGCAGGTGTTATAAATATATCTGTCCTGCGTGTCGGTGTCGGGAGTTATCGCGTGGCTAGGCCATTGCATACCTGCAACTTTGTGGAAAGTCGAGCCGTCCGAGCGTTGCATTTTTTGCATCCAGTCAAGTTCGTACTTAATTTCAGTCAGCAAGTCCGGCATTTTTTTATCAGTCGCAACGCCTTCAGGAAACAGTAATTGTCCGCGCGAAAAATGGTCGGGGTGAACTTCATAAGCCATCATCAATTCAGCTGTTGAAATTGCGGCAGTCGTTGTGTATTTACCATAGTCGCCGGCATCATACCAGCCGCCTGACATATCAAAAATTTGTCCTTTGCTGTTCAGCGCGTCACTAAAATATAAAATTGCGCGACTGTCTTGTTCATGACTTTTTTCAATTCGCAAACCTGTCACAGAGTCGTACATTGGATTGTTGCAACGCGACAGTGTGAATGAACGCAAATTCTGTACAGTTGCAACTGCGTAAACATTATCGCCGATTTCAAAGTCGTAAGAACCGATACCACGTACCCAAAGCTGATAAGTTCCCGGCTTTTTAAAATTTGTAAAGTCAGCCGTGCGAACATTTTCCTTGCTCATTTCATCAAATCTCGGCGCAGAAAGTTTTCCTGTAAAAACAACTTCGCCTGTCTTTGCGTCTTTAATTACAAATTCTGTGATGTCTTCGGGAATTTCAGTAACAACTGCGACTTTGCTATAATTTGTCAGATAGCCGACTTGGTCAACATGGATTGCCGGCAACGCAGGATTTTCAGGCAATGCCGGAGTTTGCGCTGCAAATGCCGAACTTGAAAAAATAAATCCTGTCGCCGCTGCCAAAACAATTTTTTTCAGTAAATTTTTTTTCATTTCTGTTACCTCATTCATTAACAAAAGGCGTAAATCTGAACCACTGATACTCTGCAATAATCGGCAATCTGTTGTCCTTGAAAGGTTTCAACCATTCATCAACGCCCTTTCCTGTCCAAGCGTTCATCAAAATCTTGCCTTTAGTCACCGGAATGTCATTTGATTCAACGCGGTAAGCCTCTTTGCCGTCCACAAACCAAATAATACAATCTTTGTGCCATTCAAAAGCGTAGATGTGAAAATCTTGCGCCGCGTCAAAGCCTAAGTCATACATATATTCATGACCGCCTTTGCCGTCGCGGTAGTAGTTGAATTGAACCTGAGTTGTATCTTTGCCCAAAATTTCAATATCAATTTCGTCCCAAGGGTTGCCGTCATCATAAGGACCTGTGCAGGTGAAAAATGAACTTAATGCGCCGTCATTTTTTAAAGCCTTCATTCTGACTTCATAGCGACCATAGCCATAAAATTGTTCACTGCGAAATTCGCCGCCGGAATATGGCAAGCCTTTATCGTTGCCGATTCTGTCTTTGTCGATTATAAGTTGCATAAGCCCATTGCGGAAAGTAACATTTTCTTTGTGCCAAAAGACATTGAAAGGATCTCCATTTGTCCAGCCGTCAGCAGGAATAAAATTTGCAGGTATTCTTCCGGAAACAAAATCAACATAGACAGGTTCAGAAGGTCTGTTTGCCGCAACTTCAGCATAAGCAGTTGCAGAAATTTGCGGAATTGCGACAGGCGCAGCTGAAAACAAAAACGCAAGCGACATTGCGCCGGTAAGTAAAGATTTTATAGTTTTTTTCATTTTTAACACCTCAATAAATCAAAAATGGAAGTCAAGTTGCGTTCTGAACAAATGACGCTTGTAAGTTGGTGTTTCGCCGGCATAAGGATGCAGATTATTATCAGACAAAACATAAAAATTTTCCCAGACAACATTTTTCCAAGGAACATAAGCAAAACCAAAAGTCCAGCCTCTTGAATTGCGCAGCATTGAACTCCAAGCATCATCATTCCAGATTGTGCCGTTGCGATCAATCATATGATAGCGTACATAAGCTGTGAAAGATTTGCGTACTGAAGGATTAACCCACTTGTAGTCAAGGCGAATCAGATAACTTTTATTGCGGTCGCCGTCTGAGTCAACGCCGGTATCTGTATTAGCTTTGTGATCTGTTTGCACATAGTCGGCAGTAAGATTTACATTTGGCATAATCGGCGTTCTGAAACTTGCCAAAAATGCATGATCGCCAATCCAATTGCCGTGTCCATAATCACCTGCATTCCAAGGCGTTTCAAGTGCGCCGTTAACTCCGCCGCTTACTCTTGCATAAGCAAGCTGAACATCAAAATTCTTGAACAGCTGACCTTTGATAATTGGTCCCCAGAAGTCAAAATCAGCTTCATCATATTCGCCCATGCTGTAATAAAAGCCACCGATTCTTAAGCCTGTGCCTGTGAAGGGAACTGACGCATCAATACCATTAGTTGTTGCGCCAAGCAGAGAAAATTGATGACCAAGTGGAGCCCAGCGTCTGCCGGCGTTAATTTCTACACCGCCCGGCAAGTTGCCTGAAATCCAAACGCGCTGAATTTGTCCATCTTCGCGTTGAAGATGTCCGCTGTTAGGATTTCTTGCCCAACGCTGATTGGTTTCTGACTGAAAATGACCTGTCCATTGGTCGCTAACTTTCAAGTCAGCCATTAAATTTAAATAAAATCTGTTATTTGTTCTGCCGTTCCAAGGTTCAACTCTTTCACGGTCGGAGTCGCTGTCGTAGGACGCACGAACAAAGCCATACAGTTTAACTCTATCCTGCCAGCTTCTGATTTCCTGAATATCTTGCGTATTTTGTTGAACCTGTGCTTTAAGCGCGTCAATTTCACTGCCATATTCAGTGCGCAGACGCTCCAAAACAGATTGCGTACCAAAATCTCCACCGCCATTTTGCAGTGCACGATAGACAATTGCCGCCATTTCATAGCGCGTCATTGTGCGGTTGCCTTGAAAACTACCGTCGCCCATGCCTTCGATTATGCCATTTTCCGCCAGATAATCCAAAGCCTCATAACTCCAGTGACCTTTCGGAACATCAGAAAAACTGTCCGCACCTGCAGCTTGAGTTGTACCGCCAAAACCTAACATTGCGCCCAAAACTATTGCCGCAATTTTTTTCTTGCCAATCATTAAAAAACCTCCCAACAAGTTGTTATTAAACTTTATGCTTAAAATATAATAACAACACCTTGAAAGTTCAATGATTTCGGCGTATTCAGAAACGCTGTTTTAATTGTCAGTTAGTGATTTGCAGTTGACAGGTGAAACACTTGATACAATTTACAGCTTTATTTCAGTAATGCAGAACTTCCTTTAACCAGCTGTCGCGATTTTTTGCGTCGGTGTAGTCGCTGTGTGCCATAAGTAGCGCGAACAAAACATCAATGACATATTTTGCGCCTGTTAAAAAAACACGCGGACCGAGTTCTTCCATATTTTCAGTCGAGGCAGTTTCAAAAACAACTTTTGCCAAATTGCCAAGCGTGGAATTTGCCTTTGCAGTTATCAAAAAAAATATCACATTTTGATTTTGAAGAATCTTTCCAACGTCAACTAAAAATCTGTTTTCGCCGGTGCGGCTGATAAAAAAAGCAATATGTCTGCGCGGAACTTTGTAAGCCTGCAAATACTGCGTGGACATTGAGCTGTGAATAGAGCAATATTTTCCTGCGACAATGAAACTTTCCGCCGCCATTCGCGCAATATTTAAATTATTGTCCATTGCGTAAAAATCTATATAGTCGGCTTGAAGCAGATAATTCAGCGCGCGGATAAAATCATTTGGCTGAATGTTGCAGTGTGTTTTTTTCAGTGCGTTCAATTCGATTGTCACAACTTTGTTGATGATTTCATTGATTGAATCATTGTCGGTTATAAATTTACTGCTGCCAAAGCCAATCTGCTTGAACATTTCAGAAAGAAATTTTGTTTTAAATTCCGTGTAGCCGGAAAAGCCCAACTTTTGACAAAAACGCACGATTGTTGCTGAACTTGAAAAAGTTTCCTTAGCAAGTTGTCGCGTAGAAATATTCTCAAGTTCGCGAAAATTTTCTAAAACATAATCAGCAATATTTTTTTCAACTTCTGAAAAATTATCTTGATCGCTAAGTTGAGCAATTAAATCTGACAAAATTTTCACCGCCTAATAAAAAACCGCTCAAATTGAGCGATTATTTTTTTGCAAACTTTTTATTTATTTTTCAATCTAAATCTTCACCATTTGAGGCGATAACTTTTTTGTACCAATAGAAACTGTCTTTTTTGCTGCGTGAAAAATCACCTGTGCCGTCGTCGTGGCGATTTACATAAATAAAG
>CAJOPJ010000161.1 GCA_905236325.1 uncultured Selenomonadaceae bacterium | reverse complement strand
GAACGCTTAATGTTGTATTTTTCAGCTGCAAAAATTGAAATCCAATCGAAAGAATGATTGTCAATCAATTCAACTGCGTCAATGTATGGCGAAATTGCCATCAAGTCGCCACGCATTTTGTTTGTGCAAATCATCAAGATTTTTTTGTTGGAAAATTTTTTATGTTCAGCCATCCAGTAAAAAACTGCAATTGATTCGCCCATGCCTTCGTGGAACAAAAAATATTCCCAATCTTGCGGAGGATACCTGCGCAGGAAATAATTTTCAAAACTTTGTTGAACGTTTTGAACTTGCGGATTTGGCTGAAGTTCAGTAAACAAAAAGTCATCAGCATGAAAAATTTCGCGATAAAATTTTTTCGCCGCGTCAATGTAAGGTAATTCAGATTGTGAATTTGTAACAATCAGCGAGTTAACTTGACTGACAATTTGTTCAGCATTTATAGAATTTTTTGGAAGACAAATTAAATTGCACGACTGAAAAAAATTTTTCCTGAGATTGTAATTGATAAAATTATTTGCGTCCTCACTCGGCTCAATCAAAATGCAAAGTCCGGAATTTGTCATAAAGCCTTTTTGGAAAAATTTTTCAATGACTTTTTCAGCCAATGCGCTGTCTTTCGGCAGTTCCGGCAGAAATAAATATTTTTTGTCAGGCAAGTAAAATCACTCCTACAAATTATCCTCAATTACAAAATCAACTTCAACAAGTCCGGCATCGCGATTTAAATTTACTGAATGGCTTGTCAAAAGTCCTTCCGGCTTTTTGTCATTGATTAAAATTCTTTCGCCATTTGGCAAGTCGAAAATAATTTTGTCATATCGCAAACCGACAGATTTTAAAAATTCCACAGTTTCAGTTTTATATTCAGACTTCCTGGCAGTCAAAATCAAAATAAAATCTTCAGCCGGAATTTTATCAAAAAAATCTTTCACGCCGTCCAACAAAATATCACCGCCAAATTTGTAACCATTATGTACAACAAGCGTGCCGTCCAAATCAAAAATCCAAGTGTGCGCAAGGTTGGATAAATTCATCACATACTCAACTTCCTTCCGATTGCACCACCAGGATGATTCGGCTTGAAGTCGCGCTCAAGATTTACATTCATTCGTCGCGCAATTTCTATCGCCACAGTTTGCAAAACAATCAAATTAAGCGTCGTGGAATTGTTGGGCAAAACATTCCACAAGTCGCCTTCATCATCAAGTTTGATTGTAATTTTTTGCTTAATTAAATCTGTCAGCCGATTGTGGTCGCTAAAAGTCACCACTCCAAGATTTACTCCTTCACGCCGACTTAAAAGACTTGCAAGGTAAACAGATTCTTCAGTTTCGCCGCTTTTGCTTAAAATAATTACAAAATCGCCCGGCTTAATCATTCCCATGTCGCCGTGAACTGCTGAATTTGTATGCAGGAAATTTGCGTCTAAGCCCATTGAAAGCATTGTGCCGACAAATTTTTCTCCGATTGGAACATTTTTGCCAAGTCCTGAAACAATTATCTTGTGATTATTGCGCAAAGTTTTTTCACAAGCCGAAATAAAATTTTCAATTTGACTTGCAGAAATAGACTTAAGCGCACTTTCAATGCTTAACATATTTTTATCAAAATAACTGTAAGCACTTTCCATTTGCAAGGCTTCTTCAAGATAATAACTGCCAAGATAAAACGCGCCGCAAATTGAATCATAATCTTCCCAAGCGTAAGTTGTCAGCGACAGGTAAGTTATCGCCAGCAAAAGTTTCATCTGACGCTTTGTAACTTCGCCGTCCAAAAGTTCAAAAAAATAATTTTCCAGATTTTCCCAGCGATTGGAATCGACTTCAATTTTGACTGAATCATTTTCAATTTCCAGAGTAAATTTTTTCAAATTAAACCTGTCATAATTGCCGACTAAGGAATAGTACAATTTAACCCAGTCATAAGCCGCGTCACCGAAGAACTGAATTTTGCCGAAGTAGCCGCGCGGATCTATCAATACAGGTTCGCTGTCGTGGCGCAACATCATGTTGCTGAAAGTGCAATCGCCGTGAATAAAACAAAATTCCTGCGGCTGATAACTCATCACCAATTTTTCAATCAGTTCGCGATTTTTAAAAACATTTCTGCAAACTTTACCATTGATTGTAAAATTTTCTGCCTCTGCAAATGGTACTAAATTTTTAATTTTTTCAAGCCTTGCCCAAGTTTTTCCAAGATACGCCTCAAAATAATTTTCAGCGTCCGCAGGAATACTGCCCAGCTTATGAACATCTTTCAGGCAGTCAATAATTTTGCGCAGAATTTCTTTTTTCTGTTCGTCAGGCAGGAAATTATATTCATAAACATTTCTGCCATCGATAAATTCCATTTCCAGCGGCTCATAATTATAAATTGTCGGTATGTTTGAAAAATTTTCCGTGCGAATTTTTTTATACCAAGCAATTTCTTTTTTAGCTAAATCGCGCCCTTGAGCGTCAATTCCAACTTTAATAATTTTGTCGTCCTCAACTTCAATTTTGTTGAACGGTCGGCACTTCATTTGCGGAAGTTTACTCCATTCGCTGTACAAACCATATTCGCGCGTATTGTGCAAAGGCTTTTCTGCAAAGGCAAAATTTTTACTTTGCAACCAGCGCACAAATTCGCCTTCTGCAGGAACATCAGCCAGAAAATTTTTGTCCTTGAAAACAAAATAACCTGCAATGCCATATTCCTTGCTGCGTTCTTCAACAAATTTTCCATCGCGATATGACCACCTGCAGTAAAAATCTTTCGCAATGCCAATTACATTTTCCGCGCCGTCAGGAAGTTCATGATTTTCGCCCAAAATTAAATCGCACCAGACAAATAAAAAGCTTTTGCCGTCCGGAATAAATTCAAGCGCGTCTTGCAAACCTGCACAAGTTCCTGACTTAGTCGCGCGAATCAATTTATAATCAACATCGCCGGCAAATGTTTTTAAATATTTTTCCAGCACATCAAATTTATAGTCGCCTATGATTATAAATTTTTTATTTGTTTTTATATCCTGGGGGGGGGGATTTATATCTTTAAAAAGATGAAAAAGCATTGGCAAATTATTTACAGGAACCAATGCTTTAGGTTTGTTGCGCGTTAAAATTTCCATGCGCGAACCACGTCCGCCGGCTTGCACGATAATGTAATCAGTCATAAAAAAATCAACCTTTCTTGAATATATTATTTGTAAGCTGTTCAATCAGCAAATTGTCATCATTGTCGCTCCATTGATAAGTTTCAACTTCGACATTTGGAAAAGTCACATTCGACATATAAATTTTGTAATCTTGCATTTGCCGCTGAATAAAATTTTGTCCATAATGCTGAAGTTCAGGCAATCTGAAAAGCCGCCATGCCAAAAAATCACGCGTCCAAACTGTGCTTTTGCGGTGTGGATAAATAACTTGAAATAAAATTTTTCTGTCATAGTTCAAGGCGCAAGACATCTCAGCAAAACCTGTCGGCATTGAAATAACATTTCCACAAAGTCCAACAAATGCAACAGTTTCCGACAAGTTCAGAAAAATATTTTTACAGCCTGCAATAATCTGTTGAGCACTGTTTGTCACGACATCAAAACCTGCCGACTTCAAATGCGTGGCAAGTTCAATCCAGAAATTTGCTTTTTCAGGAAATTTGCCCCAAGTCACGCCTTCAGTGAAAATCAAAATAGTTTTGCCTTCGCGTAAGTTCAAATTTTGAAAAAAATTTTTTGCGTTGGATTTGGCTTCCTGCGGAATTTCAATTTTGTAAGGCTCGGGACGCATTGATTTATCCAGCGACAAAAAATCACGCCAAACGCCATTCAAATGACCAATATCTTCCCAGTCAGCAGAAAAATTCACAGTTTTGCTTAAAATTTTGTAGTCGTAGTAAGCCGAAAATAAATTTTTAATTCCAAACTGTTCGCTGTGAAAAATCTGCAGGTAGTCAAAAATAACTGCGTCGATTTTCTGAACAGAATCAAGGTAGGGCGAATTTTTCAGCAAGTCGAATTTTTGATTTTCAGTGCACAGCGCAAGAATTTTTTTGTCGGTAAATTTTTTGTAAGTCTTAAGCCATATTACAAATGACAACGCGTCGCCCATGCCGGTTTGCACCAAAAAATATTGCCACTCTGTCGGCGGAAAATTCACAAATAAATTAGTTGCCAGAGCTTGACATTGATTTTTCAGCTGAACAATTTCCTCAGCAACAGGAAGGTTATTATAAATCCCCCCCCCCTGGATATTTGCACTGACAATTTCAATATTATTTTTCCAGGCAAAATCAGCATAAAGCGCATCAGTTTCAAGATTTTTTCCGGTGATTAAGCAGTCAATATTTTTCATTAAGTCCGGCAGGGAAGTTTGATTTTTAAAGACAAATTGAAGTTGCGGGCGACAAAGTTTCATTCTGTGCGCCCAAAACTTCAGCAAGCTGATTCTGTTGTCTTCAAGTAAAATAAACAAAGTTGAATCGGTCATAAAAGCTGCACGCCAAAATTCTGCAATAACTTTGTCAGCCAAGCAATTTTCAGTTTCAGAAAAATTTTGTGACCAATCAGCGATAAATAAATAATTTTTTGGCAAAATAAAAACACCTCACTTGTGGACATAAGAATAATAAATTTCATGCATTTCTGCTTTTGATTTCGGCGCGTCCCACAAATCCACAATTGAACTTTTGCGCATAGCCGACGCTAACCTGTCGAACAAGTCTGGATAAATTTTGCTAAGTTCGACAATTAAATTTTTAATTTGTTGGCGATTGGTTTTGCCGTCGATTGGGCAGGGCGATTTAACAATATCAATTTTCTGCGACTTAATGAAGCTGCGAATTTCGCGTTCCTTAAGATAAACCAGCGGTCGAATGACAGTTAAATTTGTGCGACTTAAAAAAGTACTCGGCAGAAAAGTTGTAAGCTGACCACTTGATAACAATGACATGAAAAAAGTTTCAACAGCGTCGTCCAAGTGGTGGGCATAAGCAATTTTATTTGCGTCGATTTCCTGCGCGATGCGATTTATTGAAGCGCGGCGAAAATAAGCGCAGGTGAAACAAGGATTGTACTTTGCGGCTTTAATTGCGCTTTTAATATCGACTTCTTCGACGCGGTAGGGAATTTCAAGTTCAACACAAAATTTTTCCAACGCAGGAATATTTTTTGCAAAGTCGCTGTTGAACATTGGATTGACAGTTACAGCTTGCAGTGAAAATTTTCTTGCAAGACGCTTTTGCAGATTTGCCAACGCCAAAGTCAAAAATAAACTGTCCTTGCCGCCGGAAAGTCCGATTAAAATTTTGTCGCCGTCCTGAATCATATCAAATTCAACCACGGCGCGAATCAGCTTGCTGAAATATTTTTGTGGAAGGTTAATCATTTGAAAATCACATTCACAATGTCATTTGTTGTAACTACTAAAGTCAAAAGCAACAAAAGCGCAACTCCTGCGCGTTGTGTGTACATTAAAGCCTTTGGGCTAAGTGGTTTGCCGCATACTGCCTCAATAAGCAAGTTGATAAAATGTCCGCCGTCAAGTGCAGGAACAGGCAATAAATTTATTATGCCCAAGTTCAAACTTAAAAGCGCGGCAAAATTCAACAGCGGAATAAATCCAGACTGCGCGACTTGACCAGCCATTTGTGCTATACCGATTGGACCTGAAACTTCGGCGTTGGAAGGCGATTTAAAAATATCAATCAGCGCATTAACCATCATTGATAAAATTTCGCCTGTCTGTGTTACAGCTAAAGTAAATGCCGTGCCAATGCTTTGTTTTTCATAGACAATCGAACTTTGCACACCGATTAACGCGCGTTGATTTTGTTCGCTGTATTCAGGTGCAACGATAGTTTCAATGACTTTTGAATTGCGTTCATACTGAATTGCGACAGTTTGATTTGGCGCGACAGTTTTTAATTTGTTAGTCAGATTTTCCCAATTTGTTATAACTTCGCCGTCGATTTTTAAAATTTTGTCTCCGGCTTGAAGTCCGGCTTGATAGGCAGGTTTGCCTTCAACGACCATACCTAAAATTGGTTCAGGCGCAGGTTGACCAATTCCGACAGTAGCATAAATGCCGAAAAACAAAACTATCGGCAACAGAAAATTAAATCCTGCGCCGGCTAAAATTACAACCATTCTGGAAAAGACAGGCTTTTCGCAGTAACCTCTATCGCCGGCAGGATTGTCAGTAGGATCCATTCCTGCAATGTCATTAAAGCCGCCGAGAGGAATTGCTCGGAGCGAGTAAACAGTTTCGCCGCGTCGAGTTTTTAAAAGTTGCGGTCCAAAACCTATTGCAAATTCATCAACGCGCATGCCTGTTAACTTCGCCATTATAAAATGTCCAAACTCATGCACCAAAACCAACAAACCAAATACAAATACTGCGCTTACTACTGTTAAAATCAAATTTCATTCCTCCAAATTTTTAAAAAATTATCTTGTAGCTGAATTGAAAATGGAATAAACAACTGCAACAGCGATTGCGCCACCACTTAAAGCCATTGCGCCAATTCCAACCATTGATGCGATTGTTAAATTTCTGACGTGACGACCAATGTTTTGCATTTCAGCGTGATGTGCTTGATTTTCCGCGTGACGCTGTGTGTCCCTGTCGCGCATTTCCTGTTTAAAATCGCGCATTTCATCTTTAAAATCTTTCATCTATTGAGCAAGAATGTCAATTTTTGCGCTAGTTTGTGCATTGATAACATCTTGCTGAGAAAAATTTGCAGTGCTCATAATCCCACCTCCAAAAATTCATAAATTGAGATCGTGCACAGCTTTAGTATAAGCTGCCTTTCCGAATGCCTTGAATAAGTTTTTATATGCGTCGTCCATTTTGTCCATTTCTGCCAAACATTTTTCCACTGCGTCAAGTACTTGCGGATTTTTGTCCGAGT
>CAJOPJ010000160.1 GCA_905236325.1 uncultured Selenomonadaceae bacterium | reverse complement strand
CAAAACTGCGCCGTTCATTGTCATTGAAACTGACATTTGATCGAGCGGAATACCGCTGAACAAAATATTCATGTCAAGCATTGAACAAACGCTAACGCCGGCTTTACCAACATCACCAAAGACGCGCGGATTATCAGCGTCATAGCCGCGATGCGTCGGCAAGTCGAATGCAATTGACAAGCCTTTTTGTCCTGCCGCCAAGTTTCTGCGATAAAATGCGTTGGATTCTTCAGCTGTTGAAAAACCTGCGTACTGGCGAACGGTCCAAGGTCTAAAAACATACATTGTAGCGTAAGGTCCGCGCAGGAAAGGCGGCAGTCCGCTTACAAAGTCCAAGTGGTTCATGTGGTCGTATTCACTGTGATCATAAAGCGGCTTAACAGGAACATGTTCCATCGTACGCTCAATCAAACTGTCATAATTAGCCGCCGCAGCTTTTTCAAATTCAGCCTTCCACGCCGCCTCATCAACCTGCGGAGCGTCGCCAAGACTGATTTGCGTGAAGTCAGGATTTTTATATGCCATTATGCGATCATTCCTTTCTTCTTCTGCATTGCAACCAAAGTTTGATAGCAATTCGAGCGAATGTTAATATAATCATCAATACCTGCGTTTTTGTAAGTTTCAGCAAGTTCAGCCGGTGCAGTACCTGCAAGGTAAACTGTCGCATTCGGCAAAACTTCATGAAGTTTAGGTGCAAGTGCAGGAACAATTTCAGGATAGGTTGCGTCAGTTGAGCAAATTACAACTGCATCTGCGCCGGATTCTTTAGCAGCCTGCGCCGCGTCGTCAACAGTAGCAAAGCCGTTGTTTGTGAGGACATCGAACGCGCCGACTTGCAAAAAGCCTGTGCTGAAATCTGCACGCGCTTTATGTTGCGGAATCGGTCCCATGTTCGCCAAGAAAATTTTAACATTGTCGCCTTTTTCGGCTTTATATTTTTCAGTAGTTTCGCGGAGTTGTTCAAACTGTTCACTCCAACGATGCACGCCGATAGTTTTAACTTCGTCGCTACCGCCTTCGCCAAGAGCGTCGCGCAGTTCTTGAATTGTCGCGCCGGCTGTTGCTGCGTTGATAACAGTTTCAAAGTCAGCCGCGTTGATTTTGTCAAGCGCGTCTTTTGCGTTGACTGTGCTAAGATATTTATCAATAGCTTCAGTGCGAAGTTTTTTATTTTCAGCAAAATCTTCAGGTCGCGGATCCAAGCGTTCCTCAACCATGTTTGCGTACATATTGTTGCCGACAATTCTGTCTTTGCGGCTGGCAAGTGCTTTAAATCTGTCAGCCAAAACTTTTTCAATTTCAGCTTGCGGATAACCTTCCTTCAAAGCCGCAACAATTCCGCCTTTGCCTTCAATAGCTTGAAATTCCGCCCAGACTTTTTCTTTAACTTGTTTAGTAAGATTTTCAACAGCCCAGCTGCCACCTGCAGGATCTATAGGCTGAAGTAAGCCAAATTCTTCTTGCAAAATAATTTGCATATTACGCGCAATTCTGCGGCTAAATTCATCGCCCTTGCGGATAGGTTCATCGAACGGCGCATTTTCAAAGCTGTCAACACCGCCGACAACCGCGCTGAACATTTCAGATGTATTTCTTAACATATTTACGTAAGGATCGTAAACAGTCTTAAAGAAGTACGCTGGGCGAGCGTGAACATGAATTTTCTGCGATTCAGCATTTCCGCCGAACGCTTTAATAATTTCTGCCCAAATTGGACGCACAGCACGCAGTTTAGCAATTTGCATAAAAAAGTTTGCACCGGCTGAGAAACCGAACATAATTTGTTTAGCGGCTTCATCAATAGTCAAACCTCTGTCGAGGAGTGCACGCAAATAAGCAACAGCCATTGACAAAGTGTAAGCAAGTTCTTGAATATCATTTGCGCCGCCATTGCTAAAAACATCACTGCCAACATACAAAGTTTTCAGTTCAGGAGCATTTTTAATCGCCCACTTTGCAGCAACAGCCGCGTCGTCAAAAATTTTATCAAGCGACTTGTGAAGTTTGCCGTCCGCAACAAGTTCAGCAATCGGATTTGCGCCGACAAAACCTTTCAACTTGGTAACATCGCCGCCATTTTTTTTGATAGCCGCGACAACCAATGCCAACATAGGCAATGCGTTTTGTCCTGCGTAGAGGTACAGCGGATAGTCAGCAAGTTTTAAACCTGCCAAAGTTTTTTCAACATCTTCAAGCGTAGTAATGCTTGCTCCGGTTTTGCCGGGGTGCTTGCAGTTACGCGCGTCAATTGCTTCCAAAGTCGCGCAGTCAACTTTAATGTTGTAAATTGTCGAGCCTTTGTCGATTTCGTGCTTGAGAAGTTCATTGTTGTCAGCTGGGAAAGTTTCATCGCAAGCCTGCGCGATTCCCCAAGGCGCATTGACATAGCCATTGACTTTTGCACCACGAACATAATCGCCCATGCCCGGCAAAGTTTTCGGCTGAATATCTTCAGTCGCCGCACGGAAGTACATCGGTTCAAAGGTGATACCTTCATAAGTTTTGGTATACATTTTCTTTTCAAAAGGTGCGCCCTTCAAAAGTTCAATGCATGCCTGTTTCCATTCCTCATAAGTCGGAGGAGTAAATTCGTCCAGCGGTACGTCAGGAAAATTTGTT
>CAJOPJ010000159.1 GCA_905236325.1 uncultured Selenomonadaceae bacterium | reverse complement strand
GGATTGATTTCAACCTGCGAACAATCTTTGCCAATGAACGCGTTATATAGCTTAAGCATCAAACTTGACGCATTGCGGATTGCTTCTTGCGGAAAACCGAGCGCGTAAGCCATTCTTGTTGCTTGGAAAGGCGCAAGTCCAATTACAGGATCGATATATTCCTTAAAGATTTTTTCAGGCGTTTCGGCTGCGACTTTTTCAATTTCAACGCCGCCTTCAGAACTTGCCATCATAACAGGCTTTGCAGTTTGTCTATCAATAACAAAGCTGAGGTAATATTCTTTCTTGATGTTAGAACCTTCCTCAATCAACAGGCGATTAACTTTTTTGCCTTCGGGACCTGTCTGGTGCGTAACTAAAATTTTGCCGAGCAGTTCGGTTGCGTATTGGCGAACTTCCTCAAGCGACTTTGCAATTTTAACGCCACCTGCTTTACCACGTCCACCTGCATGAATTTGCGCCTTAACTACGCAAACCTTGCTGCCAAGTTCTTTTGCGTTTTCAACAGCTTCCTCCACCGAAAAAGCCGGCTTGCCTTTCGGCACTGCTACGCCGTAACTTCTGAGAACTTCTTTACTTTGATACTCATGAATATTCAACCTTATCTCTCCCTTCATTGAAATTGAATAAATTATAACAAAGTCTTTATTTAAAATCAAAAACTTTTATAACATGAAAAAAAGTCTTGACAAAATGGCGTCGGGGGGGGGATAATTAGATTTATTTTGCAGGAGGTTTTTAATTTGAAGGCGTTGGCGATTTTAAAAAGCAAAGATGATGCAACTAAAATTTTGCAAATTTTAAATCCGGCGGCGGAAATTTTTTTTGTAGCTGAAGATTATGATTCTGCGCCTGTCAATTTTCAATATCAAGGCAAAAATTATTTGCTGATACCGCACGGCGCAGTTGGCAGTTATTGGCAGTCGGACTTTTGGCTTTTAAATTTTTGTCCGCAAGCTGAAGGCGTTGATAAAATTTTTGCAAAAGGACTTGGCGTTGCAGAAGATAAAATTTTCAATCTGTTTTTTTTGTTGGAGAATGATTTTGCGAAAAAAATTTTGCAATTCAGACAGTTTGAATCTGAAGCTGAAAAATTTAAAATTGCAATTCTTGGCGGTTTATCTGCATTGGCAGATTTTGATTTAGATTTGTTCAATTTGCCGGTTGTGAATTTTTCTGCGCACAATCAAGATTTATATACAGATTATCTGTATTTGAAAAAAATTTTGTCGCTGCCGAATCAGCAAATTAAATATCTTGTGTTGAATTTGCAGCCTTATGCGTTGCGTTTTGATTTGTCGCAGTCGGAATTTAAATTTGCGCAACTGGCTTACTATCCGATTTTTAAAGACCTGCATAATTTGCCGGTGAAAAATAATTTACTGACAGAAATATTTAACAGCAATTTTTTTGAAATTTACCGGCTGATGCAGGGCGATGTTGCTGATTTTAAAAATAATTTCGACAAAAATTTAATGGAGCAGGATTTATTTGGTGCGCGGGCGTTGAATAAAAAATATCTTTCGGACAACGACAAAATTTTTCAGGAAAATTTGCAGATTTTGAACTCAATGATTGAACTTTGCAAGCGCAATGATATTCAGCTGATTATTTCGACTTTGCCGGAGTTTTTTGAGTATAGAATTTATTTTCCGCAAGATGTTTTGGTTGAATTTCAAAATGCAATTAACAAACTCAAGCAGGAATATAAATTTTATTACCTCGACTATCGCGAACTGAATTTGCCTGCAAATAATTTTTGCACGGCTGAAATTTTAAATCCGGCAGGCGCAAAAAATTTTACACCTTACATTTCAAACTTAATCAACAAGTTGGAAAATAAAAAAATCAAAATTGCGTTTACTTTGGAAACCATTCCTTCTTGGGACAAAATTATTCCGCTGTTCAATTTGATTTGTGAAAATCCAAAATTTGATGTGTATGGCGTAATTTTGCCGAATGACAAAAAAGCAAGTCCGACAGTTGCGCCGCGTCCAATTTATGGCGAGGAATTAAAATATTTTCATGAACTTTATGATGCGAAGGAAAATGTAACTTTGATTGACGCAGTGCAAAATGCTCAGCCTATTGATTTGCGGCAGTTTTATTTTGACTATGTTTATTATATGCGACCTTACGACTATCTTTATCAACCGCAACACAAATGCCGAACTGTTAGTCAATTTACAAAAACTTTTCACATTATGTATGGCTACATGGGCACGGAAAATTTTATTCCATTTTATCTGCAGTTTGAGGATTTTTATAACGCAGTCAATTTTTATTTTGCTGAAGATAAAGCAGTTACAGACGCTTTTGAAAAATTTTACAGGCTTACTGAAGAACAACAATTTTTGGTTTGCGGAATGCCGGAAATTGAACAAAAATGCAAAGACAATGAAAAAAATTTTTACATTAACTTGGAAAAGCCGCGCAAGTCGGTACTTTGGACGCCGCGCTGGAATTATTTTTCAAATGTCGGCGGCAGTCACTTCATTGAGTACAAAGATAATTTTTCTGCATTGCGCAAAAATTTTCCAAAATTGAAAATGTATTTGCGTCCGCACCCAAACACATTCAATTTTATGATTGAATATAAATTTATGACTAAAGCCGAAGTTGAAGATTATAAAAAATCGCTCAAGGCAAATGACATCTTGCTTGATGAATCCTCAACCTACAATGAAATTATTGAAACTGCAGATATAAATATCACCGATTACACTTCGATAATGATAGATTTTTTCCTGACAGGCAAGCCGATAATCTATTGCCCCTGCAATTTTAATATGCTTGGCGACTTTAAAGATATGGAGTCAGGTTTGTATATTGCGAACAGTTGGGCTGAAGTTGAAAAATATTTAGAAATGCTTTTGCGCGGCGAAGATCCGCTCAAAGAAGAACGGCGCAGAATTTTTGAACTCCTGCGCCAACGTCACAAAAATGCGTCAAAAAATATTATGAACACGCTGATTTCAGATTATGAAAGGAGTTTAAATTTATGAACTGGAAGGAAATTTGGCAACGCCGCAAAGAAACTCTGCAAACTATCGACATGAATAACAAAACAGAAATTTTGCAGGAAATGATGCGTCTTGACGGCTATGACTTGAGTAATATATCTAGTGGGGGGGGGGATTGGATTTAGACGCGCTAATTGAACAGTACCAAGAAATAAAATCAACACTGTTTTCTGAAAATAAATCCGGCGCAAAAGTTTTTGAAGTTGGTTGTGGCGCAGGATTTTATTTGTATTTGTTTGCAAATGACGGCTTTAAAGTTGGCGGATTGGATTATTCACAAAATCAGTTGGAGCTTTTGCAAAAATTTATTCCGCAGGCTGATTTGACTGAATGTATTTGCGCGGAAGCTAATAATTTGCCTACAGATGTTAAATGCGACGCAATTTTTTCGTGGGGAGTTTTTTATTATTTTCCAAACTTGATTTATGCTGAACAGGTGCTGGAAAAAATGTTGAAAAAAACTGCCGGTGTAATTTACATTTTGGATATTTATGACAAAGATTTGGAGGAAGATTGTATGGCGTATCGCAGAAAAAATATTCCAAACTACGACGAACTTTATAAAGACTTGCCAAAACTTTTTTATCCGCGCAGTTTTTTTGAAAAATTTGCGCAGGAAAAAAATTTAAAAATTTCATTCCGCCAAAATAAATTAAAAAATTATCACAATGCACCTTACACATACCATTGTTGCTTGGAGAGATTTTAATTTGACTAAAGTTATTACATATGGCACTTTTGATTTGTTCCACGAAGGACATTATAAATTGTTGCAAC
Source organism: uncultured Selenomonadaceae bacterium (assembly GCA_905236325.1). Lineage (GTDB taxonomy): Bacteria > Bacillota > Negativicutes > Selenomonadales > Selenomonadaceae > Quinella. Next base: position 447 of record CAJOPJ010000159.1, on the reverse strand, counting down.
GCGCAAAAAAACTTGGCGATTATTTGATTGTCGGCGTGACAAGTGAAAGTTTTGACAAAGAACGCGGCAAATTGAATGTGCGCGATTCACTGGTCAGCAGAATTGAAAATGTTCGACGCACAGGTTTTGCCAATGAAATTATTGTTGAGGAATATCAAGGACAAAAAATTGATGACATAAAGCGTTACAAGGTTGATATTTTTGCAATTGGTTCTGATTGGCGCGGACATTTTGATTATCTGCAAGAATTTTGCAAAGTAATTTATCTTGAACGCACGCCAAAAATTTCAAGCACGGCAATTAGAAATAAAAATTCAATACGCTGCGGAATTGTCGGCGCAGAAAAAATTGTTAAGCGATTTTGTGCCGAGTCTAAATTTGTCAGCGGCTTTGAAGTGATTGGGATTTTTGATTCTGCGGCGCGGAAAAATTTTGCCGAAACTTTGG
>CAJOPJ010000158.1 GCA_905236325.1 uncultured Selenomonadaceae bacterium | reverse complement strand
TGCAGATTGTTTCATCATCAAGCAATAAGCAGTATCTTTCACATCAGAAGAAGTCAAGCCTTTGTGAATGTATTTTGAATCTTCGCCGACGTATTCGGCAACGCAAGTTAAAAATGCAATAATGTCGTGGTCGGTTACAGCCTCAATTTCTTTAATGCGCTCGACTGTGAAATTTGCTTTCGCGCGAATATTTTTTGCGGCTTCTGCAGGAATTTCGCCAAGTTCAGCCATAGCATCACAAGCCGCCATTTCGACATTTAAAATTGTCTGCCATTCATTTTCAATACTCCAAATTTTGCCCATTTCCGGCAGTGTGTAGCGTTCAATCATTTTTTTACCTCCAATTAACCCAGTCCGACACATTCAAGGCAAATGTGCACGGCTTTTTTAAAAATTATTTCGACTTCGCCGCGTTGACTTCCAAAATAAATTAACACAGCTGAAGTTAAAATTATTATCGCTTGAAAAAATCTGCGCAAAAAATTTCCTCCTACAAATTTTTCAAAAGCCGGTGTGAATCAAAAATTCCGCCCTGCATTGTAGGCAAAATTTCCAATCCATTGACAAAATCCTTGCCAAAATTAAGTCCTGCTGCTGATAGTGATTGATGAACTGCAGGATAATTCGCCACCAAGATAAAGAAAAATTTTTTGCCTTGCGAATTTTGAAATGATTGCTGAAGTTGCTGAATTGAATTTTCACTTTCAGCAAAAATAATTTCTTCGTCCGCCGCGATTGCAAAAATTTGTTTAAAAACTTGTAAATTAGCTTGAGTCATAAAAAATGCGCGTTTTTTACCAGGTAAAATTTTTGTCATTTGCAGCGCAAAATTTTTTATTTCATTGGAAAATTGTTTTGCGCCGTCGTGCAAATTGAGGAAGATATTTTTATTGAACCAAGCAGTTTTTTCAAAGTAACTGAACCACAAATTGTTGAGTGCGTTGTTTATGTCAAAATTCAAAATATTTTCTGCATAGTGATAAATTGCGTCGCGCGTTTTGGAATTTTTTTCGCGCACAATTTCGCTTTTAACAAATACATCAAAATTTTCAGGTAGTTTGATATAATCATTTGCAAAGCAGTAGTTAAAAATATCTTGGTCGAAAAACAGGCATTTTGGATTGTTAAGCACAAAATCAATTCCGCCGTCCAAAATATTTTTATCTTTGCGAAATTTTTTCAAGTTCAAAAGCATAACGCCGGCGTTGAAATAATTTTCCTGCTTGACTTTGCCACAAGTTATCAGGTAGTGCGAAAAAATTCTCTGCTCATGAAAAACATCAAGTTCACATTCCGGTGCGGCAGCTAAAAATTTTTTGCCAAGTTCGACGCGCCAAAGTTCAAAAATATCAAGATTAACAATAATATCAGCGTCAAGATAAATAACTTTGTCAATTTCGGTTGAAAAAATTTGTGGAATCAACATTCTGTACAAAGTCGCTATGCTGTATTTTGTGTTTTGAACTTTGGCAAATTTTTTTTTGAAAATTTCAAGTTGTTCGGTGCAAAGTTGTTCAACATTATAAAATTTAATTTGTTGATTGTACTTGCCGGCAAGATAAATAAATTTGTCGCGATTATCAAGGCTTAGCGTGTTGTCGTGCAGAATGTGAATTGTGCAATCGGCGTTTGTGTTTTCAAAAATTGAACAAATTGAAGTTCCGACAAATTTTGAATAACTGCCGCTTTTGTCATAAAGACCATAGCAAATATGTATCATTTTAAAAATTCCTCCACGCGCTTTTTATATTCCTCAACTGATGCGCCAATAACAGGCTCGCCAATAATATTACCCTGCGCGTCAACAAAAATTGTAGTCGGCACAGCATCAACATTTTGCAGGTAAGTCATAATTTCGGCATTTGGCAAAATATTTATAAAATCTGCGCCTGCTTGAGATAAAATCATTTTTGCATTGTTGACAGTTTGCGTATCGGAAGAATTTTCAATATCGCAAACCAAGCCAATAATTTGCGCGTCTGGCGAAATATTTTTATTCCACTCGGCAAGTTCCGGCATTTCGGCAATGCAAGGAGGACAGAAAGTTCCCCAAATGTTCACAACAGTAATTTTTTTCTGCGCGAAAATATCACTGCTGACTTGCTGATTGTTCAAATCTGTTGTTTTAAAAGTCGGAAAAGTTTTCGGCAAATTTGTTTGCATTGTGCTTTCAACAGGTTGATTTTCCTGTGCTTGAGTTCCGCAACCTGCAAATAAAATTGTGCAAATAAAAATTGCTGATAAAAATTTTTTCATAATCAAACCTCCAAATTGAAATATTTTTTATCTTACACAAACGCAAAAGTTTATTCAAGACTTGTAAACAGATTTTTGAAATGTTAGACTATACAAAAATTGAAAGGAGTTTTCAAAATGAAGAAAAATTATAAAATCTATGCTGACTGCGCAAATTGTGCATCGCAAATGGAAGTTGAAGCTAATAAAACTGACGGCGTGAAAAATGCTGTGGTGAATTTTATGACGCTGAAAATGCAAGTTGAATTTGAGGACGGCGTTGAGCCTAAGGAAGTTATGGAACGCGTCCGCGAAAATTGCAAAAAAATTGAGGACGATTGTGAGATTTACCTGAAATGAACAAAAAGCAGAAAAAAAATTTAATGCGCATAATTATTGCCGCAGTTTTGATGATAGCTTTAAATTTTGTCCAAGTCGAAGGCTGGGCGAAATTTTTTTTGTACATGGTGCCATACTTGATTGTTGGCTATGATATTTTGCTGAAGGCGGCGCACGGAATAAAAAATCTGCGCGCATTTGATGAAAGTTTTTTAATGACTGTTGCAACGCTCGGCGCAATCGCACTTGGACTTTATAGAACAGGCGACTACACAGAGGCAGTTGCTGTTATGCTTTTCTATCAAGTCGGCGAATGGTTCCAAAGTTATGCTATTGATAAAAGCCGCAAAAATATTTCTGATTTGATGGACATTCGACCTGACTTTGCAAACATTGAAAGCGCAGGCAAAATTGAACAAGTCGATCCTGACGAAGTCGAAATTGGCACGATTATTATTGTTCAACCTGGCGAAAAAATTCCAATCGACGGCGTAATTGTTGAAGGAAATTCAACGCTTGATACCGCCGCATTGACCGGCGAAAGTTTGCCGCGCAATGTTCAAATTGGTAGCGAAGTTATAAGCGGCTGTGTCAACTTGAACGGCGTTTTGAAAATTAAAACTACCAAAGACTTTGAGGAGTCCACCGCGTCAAAAATTTTGGACTTGGTTGAAAATGCAAGTTCCAGAAAATCTAAATCTGAAAATTTTATTACAAAGTTTGCAAGGATTTATACGCCTGCAGTTGTAACTGCCGCACTGGTTTTGGCGTTTGTTCCAAGTTTGATTACAGGCGACTTTGAAACTTGGATTTATCGCGCACTGTTGTTTTTGATTATAAGCTGTCCTTGCGCGTTGGTTATCAGCATACCGCTGACATTTTTTGCAGGACTTGGCAGGGCAAGTCGTGAAGGCGTTTTGGTTAAAGGTTCAAACTATCTTGAAACTTTATCACAAATCAAAACAGTTGTTATGGACAAGACAGGAACTTTGACGCGTGGGATTTTTGATGTTGACGCAGTACACAGTGAAGAAATTAAACCTGAACAGCTTTTGCATTGGACGGCGCATGTTGAAAGATATTCAACACACCCAATCGCCACTACTTTGAAAAAAGCCTATCCGCACGAAGATGACGACTGCAAAGTTGAACAAGTTGAGGAATTAGCAGGGCTTGGCGTTAAAGCTGTTGTAAATGGAAAAATTCTGCATGTAGGTAATGAAAAATTGATGGACAAAGTTGGCGCGGCTTGGCATCCTTGCCACAGGGACGGCACAATAATTCATGTTGCGATTGATGGCAAATACGCCGCTCATGTTATTGTTGCGGATATGTTAAAACCAAACAGCCACAAGGCGATTGAAAGTTTAATTGCGGTCGGCGTGAAGAGAATTGTTATGTTGACAGGCGACTTAAAAAAAGTTGCAGCACGAATTGCCGGTGAACTTGGCTTAACTGAATTTCACAGCGAACTTTTGCCGGCGCAGAAAGTCGAACATTTGGAAAAAATTTTGCAGGAAAAAAATTCAGGCAAAGTTGCATTTGTCGGCGACGGAATAAATGACGCGCCTGTTTTGGCAAGGGCGGATATTGGAATTGCAATGGGCGCAATGGGTTCTGACGCGGCGATTGAGGCGGCTGATGTGGTTTTAATGGACGACGATCCGCTCAAAATTTCTAAGGCGATACAAATTGCAAAAAAAACTCTGGCGATAGTCAAGGAAAATATTTATTTCGCAATCGGCGTAAAATTTTTGTGCTTAGGATTGGGAGCAGTCGGCATTGCAAATATGTGGTTTGCAATTTTTGCTGATGTCGGCGTAATGATCTTGGCAGTTTTAAATGCCTTGAGAGTTCTGCTGAAAATTTAAATCTTGCAAAATTACTTACAGATTTTTATAATTAGTCTGAAAAATTTGCAAAGGAGCGATTGATTATGGGATTGATTAAAGCGGCTTTGAGTGCGGCAGGTAGCGTTCTCGGCGATCAATGGAAGGAATATTTTTACTGCGACAGTATGCCGGCTGATGTTTTAGTCATGAAAGGACAGAAAAAAACGCGCAGCGGAAGTTCCAACACTTCAAGCGACAACATTATCACTAAAGGTTCAATTATCGCCGTCAACAATGGTCAGTGCATGATTATTGTTGAGGACGGAAAAGTTGTTGACTACTGCGCAGAGCCTGGGCAGTACACTTACGACCGCGATACTGCGCCTTCTTTGTTCGACGGCGGCAGTCTTGCTGTTAATATTCAAAATGTATTTTTTGAAATTGGCAAGCGTTTTCAATTCGGCGGCGATACAGGACGCGACCAGCGCATTTATTTTTTCAACATCAAGGAAATTACAGACAACAAGTACGGCACGCCAAGTCCAATACCATTCAGAGTTGTGGATTACAACATTGGTTTAGATGTTGACATTTCAATTAAATGTTTCGGCGCGTACAGTTACAAAATTACAAATCCGATTCTATTCTACACAAATGTTTGCGGAAATGTCACAGGCGAATACAAACGCACTGAAATTGATGCGCAACTTAAATCTGAATTGATGACTGCTCTGCAACCTGCCTTTGCAAAAATTTCGGAAATGGGCATAAGATACAGCGCACTTCCGGGACACACTCAAGAAATTGCGGACGCCTTGAACCAAGTTTTAAGCAAAAAATGGGGCGAATTGCGCGGAATTGAAATTGTAAGTTTCGGCGTGTCAAATGTCAGCGCGAATGAAGAAGACGCAGCTATGATTAAGGAAATGCAACGCAACGGCGCACTCAGAAATCCTGCAATGGCGGCGGCGCATTTAACAGGCGCACAAGCAAGCGCAATGCAAGCTGCAGCTAACAATTCAGCAGGCGCAATGACAGGCTTCATGGGCATG
>CAJOPJ010000157.1 GCA_905236325.1 uncultured Selenomonadaceae bacterium | reverse complement strand
TTAAAAAGTTTGATCGAAGTTGCGGAACTCGGCGGCAAAAAAATTTCTACAGGACACATTTCATTTCAAATTGCGCCACGTTTAAATTCTGTCGGGCGACTCGAATCTGCAAGCGAAGGCTTGAAACTTTTATTGACGGAAGACGAAATGCAAGCAAAAATTTTGGCGAAAGAACTTAATGAAATAAATCAACTTCGCAAAGATATTGAAGCAGAAATGTTGGTTGAGGCTGAAGAAAAAGTTTCAAAACTGCGCGAACAGCGCGAAGGAAATTTATCTGCGCTGGTAATTGCAGGTAAAAATTGGAACGGCGGAGTGATCGGCTTGACTGCCTCAAAACTTGTAGAAAAATATAATTTGCCGACAATAATTTTGTCGATTGTCGGCGAAGACGCACGCGGCTCCTGCAGAAGTATTCCTGCTTTGCATATGAAAACCGCGCTTGATTCAATGGCAGAAATTTTTGATCAGTACGGCGGACATTCTCAAGCTGCAGGCTTTTCAATAAAAACTAAAAAAATTCCTGAACTGCAGCGGCGTTTTGACAGTTATGTAAAAAGTCATTTGAAGGACGAAGATTTTTTGCCGCTGCTGATTGTGGACGAAATGATAAATCCCGCAAATTTGACTTTGGAGGACGCGCAGGAATTTGAAAAATTTGAACCTTACGGCTTGGGAAATCCGCGACCTGTTTTGGCTTGCAAAAATATTCGCGGCAATTCAGCCAAGCAAATCGGAAAAGATTTAAATCACTTAAGTTTTATGATTCAAGGCGCAGATAAAAATATTCGCGCGGTTGCTTGGGACAAAGGAAATTTGTATTCACTGATTGAAAATGCAGAAATTGATCTTGCCTATGAACCTGAAATTAACGAATGGCAGAACAATTTAAATGTTCAGTGCACGGTGAATTATCTTGCGCCGACAAAAATTAAAGGTGCTTTTCCTGACAGAACAAAACTTGCTGAAGTCTACAAATTTTTGAAACAGTCGGAAGACACATTTGAAAATTTTGAAGTTTGCGACTTTGCAAAAAAATTTAATTTGGAAACAGGAAAAAATTATCCGATGTATACAATTTTAATGGCGATTGAAATTTTTTGCGAAATAGGATTTTTGCGAATCGACGAAGAAAATAAAACCTTTGAAATGCCGAATTTCAATAAAAAACTGAATTTAAATAATTCGCGAACTTTTCGGCTTGGAAATGTACAGAGTATTAAGGATTAAAAATTATGAACGAAAATTCAAATTTTGTAATTTTATTTGCGCTTTGCGTAATTTTATTTTTGTTCGGCGGCTGGCTTTTGCCTGTAACCGACCCGACAGAATGTTGCTATACCTTGACTGCAAAGGAAATGCTTGAGGCGGGAGATTATTTTTCACCGCGAATTTACGGCGATTATTGGTATGACAAGCCGATATTTTTTTACTGGGAATTGATTATTGCTTACAAAATTTTTGGCGTGAATGAATTTGCGTCAAGATTTTTTCCGGCTGTCTTTTCGACGCTGGGAGTTTTCTTGACTTATTTTTTTGCAACAAAAATTTACAATAAAAAAATCGGCTTTACTGCGGCGTTTATTCTTGCAACTTCGCTGGAATTTTGGTACATAGCGCACGCCATAATAACCGACGCAACTTTATTTTGCTGCATATCGATAACGTTGATGACTTTTTTTATTGCCTACCGCGACAAAAATTACAAACTGTATTACATTTCCTACATTTTTTCAGGAATCGCAATTTTGACTAAAGGGCCTATTGGATTTTTTCTGCCGGGCTTGATAATTTTAATTTTCTTGGCAGTGCAAAAAGATTTAAAACACTTGCTTAAAATGAACTTGTTGAAAGGCACTGCAATAACTTTTGCAATCGCGGCAATTTGGTTTTTGCCAATGTACTTAATGCACGGCGCAAATTTTATTTTGGACTTTCTAGGCGTACATAATTTTTTACGCGCAACAGTCTCTGAACACCCCGAAACCAATGTGATTTATTATTACGCAGTAGTTTTTTTAGTTGGAATGTTGCCCTACAATTTGCCTGTAGTGTTTGGACTTGGAAAAAAATTTTTGCGCGATAAAAAATTTCCAACGCTGAAACTTGAACAAAAATTTTTGCTGGTCTGGGCGGCAACTGTCTTTGTAGTCTTTCAATC
>CAJOPJ010000156.1 GCA_905236325.1 uncultured Selenomonadaceae bacterium | reverse complement strand
TTTGAGATTTGACTAATGAAGAATTTGCAAAAAAAATGGTTGAAGTGCTTGGCGGCGAAAAAAATATTTTAAGCGCGACTAATTGTATGACGCGGCTGAGAGTTCATTTGGCTGACAGGACAGAAAATATTTTGGACGCTGTGAAAAAAGTTGAAGGCGTACTTGGAATAAATCTTGACGGCGAAGAACTGCAAATTATTTTGGGACCGGGCAAGGCGACCAATGTTGCAAATGCCGTGAATGAAATTTTACAGAAAAGCAAAATCAAAATCGGCGACGGCAAAGAATTACACGAACAGATACGCGCTAAAAATGCAACACCTGCAAAACTTTTCTTGAAAAAGATTGCGGGGATTTTTTTGCCGCTGATACCTGGCTTTATAGCTTGCGGCTTGATAACAGGATTGATAGGCGTTGCGTTGAAAATTTCTCCCGACCTTGCAGATGATGAACTTGTGAAACTTTTAATGGTGGCAGGCAACGCGGTTTTCTGGGGAATGAATTTATTTGTCGGCTACAACGCAAGCAAAGTTTTTGGCGGCACACCGATAATTGGCGGAGTATTGGCGGCGTTGATAAGTCATCCTGCGTTGAAGGACATAAGTTTTTTCGGCGAAAATCTTTTGCCCGGGCGCGGCGGAATAATTTCAGTAATTTTAATTGCGGCGTTTGCGGCGTGGCTGGAAAAAATTTTGCACAAAATTATTCCTGAAATGTTCGACTTATTTTTGACACCGATGTTTACAGTTTTGACGGCAGGAGCGGCGGCAATTTTTATTTTGCAACCGATAGGCGGAGCAATTTCAGAAACAATAGGCGCGATAGCAACAGGCGCGATTGATTCAGGCGGCGCATTTGTCGGCTTTATTTTGGCAGGTATCTGGTTGCCGCTTGTAATGTTCGGAATACATCAAGCATTTACTCCGATTCACGTCGATTTAATTTCGCGCTATGGAATGACAATTTTATTACCGATCTTGGCAATGGCAGGAGCGGGACAAGTCGGCGCGGCGGCAGCAGTTTATTTCAAGACAAAAAATAAATTTCTCAAGAAAACAATAGCTTCTGCGTTGCCTGTAGGAATGATGGGAGTCGGCGAGCCTTTGATTTACGGCGTGACATTTCCGCTGGGCAAACCTTTCATAGGCGCGTGTATAGGCGGAGCGTTCGGCGGAGCAGTCCAAGCTCACGCAATGGTAGGCGCGGCGACTTTGGGAATTTCGGGACTGCCGCTTGCCGCAACAACCAACAATGTGACAGTTTATTTGTCGGGCGTTTTGGTTGCTTACGTTGCAGGATTTATCGCGACTTGGATTTTGGGCTTTGAAGATCCGCCGGAAGAATAATTTTTCTTGACTATGAAAAATCAGTTTGTTACACTGCACAAACGACAGCGGTATTGACTGAATAAATTTTAGTGATTGACATGAACAAGCGAATAACAGCAGGATTATTGGGATACTTGACGCTTTTCACGGGCGCGGCAATGATACCGTCGTTTATCTTGGCAGCATTGACTGAAGAGACAGGAGGCGCGGCGGCTTTTTTGCTGTCGATTTTTTTGTGTCTTGCAGTGACATTTGAATTGGAAAGATTTGGCGGCTTAAAAGGCAAAGACAATATAGGTGTGCGCGACGGAATAGCGATAACAGGCTTAGGTTGGCTGTTGGTGTCGATACTCGGCGCAATTCCATACATTGCAGGCGGCTACTTGAATGTGCTTGACAGTATGGTTGAATCATTTGCAGGATTTTCAGGAACAGGAGCGACGGTTTTTAACGATGTGGAAATTTTGCCGAGAAGTATTTTGCTGTGGCGGAGCGTTTCAAATTGGATTGGCGGCTTGGGCATTGTCGTAATTTTTATGGCAATACTTTCGCAATTCGGACGCGGCGCAATGTTCATTCTCCGCGCAGAATCTACAGGACCTACCAAAGACAGACAGATGCCGAGAATCCGCGACAATGCAAAAGCACTTTTCAAAATATATGTCGGCTTGACTGTGATTTGTGCGGCGAGTTATTTTCTTTGCGGACTGAATCCGTTCGCGTCAATCAATCACGCCATGACAACGATTGCGACAGGCGGCTATGGAATTTACAACGGCACGGTGCGCGAGTACGGCAATGCTTACCTTGAATATTGTATGGCGTTTTTTATGATTGTGGCGAGCGGCAGTTTTGCGATGTATGCGACGGCGACTCAACGCGGCTGGAAGGTAATTTTCCGCAACACTGAATTTAGAATTTATTTGCAGATAGTTTTTCTTGCGGCGGCGATTATTTCAGCTGACTTGTTTCTGGAAATGAATTTTGATGCGGCGTTGGCAATACGCAATGCAATTTTCCACGTTGCAAGTCTCAGTTCGACAACGGCTTTTGTTGCCGACGACTTCGACTTATATCCGCCTGTCAGCAAAGTTTTTTTGATGATGACGATGTTTTTGGGTGGTTGTGCAGGCTCTACTGCGGGCGGCTTAAAGGTTGCAAGAATTATTTTGCTGTTTAAATTTGTCGCGCTTGCAGTCAGGCAAAAAATTCATCCTCAACTGATAAATCGCGTCAAACTCAATGGTCAAGTTATCGAAGAAAATATTGTTTACGACGCGGCAAAAATTTTTTTGGCTATTGTTGCTATGGATATTTTTTTTGCGTTTGTTATGATGTTTGACGGCATAGAATTTACTGATGCAATTTCAGTCAGCGTCTCGACTATGGCGAATGTCGGGCCCGGTTTCGGTATCGAAGGAGCGACTTCAACTTACGCGCTTTTGCCGGATTTAAGTAAATTTTTTGCGTGCGTTTTTATGTTTTTAAGTCGTTTGGAATTTTTTACTGTAATGGTTTTATTTACGCCTTCTTTCTGGACTAATCCTAAAGGCTGGTAAATTTTTGGAGGAAATATGAAAATTTTTATTGATAAAAATCCTGAAACTTTAGAAGTAGAAAAAAATATTTCAGATGAAATTTTTCGTGCGGCTGAGGTTGTCGGAAAATTTACGGCGTTGAAAATTCTGAAGTCAGCATAACTTTGACCGACGACAAAAATATTCACGAACTCAACAAAAAATTTCGCGGAATTGACAGGGCAACCGACGTTTTAAGTTTTGCTTTTCGTGAGAGCGATGAACCAAAAATTTTAGACGCTGATTTTGAAATTTTAGGAGAAATTATTATCTCGCTCGAACGCGCAAAAATTCAAGCTGAAGACTTCGGTCACAGTCTTTTACGCGAAATTATTTTTTTGGAAGTTCACGGACTTTTGCATTTGCTCGGCTACGACCACATTGAAGAAAATGACAGAATCGAAATGGAAACCGAACAAAATTTTATTATGGAAAAATTGGGAATTGGCAGGGATTAAATTGAAGAAAAAATTTTTGCATTTTCAACCTGAATATGTCAGAAAATTTATCTGCGACGGCAAACTTTGTAACGCGCATTGTTGCAGAAAATCTTGGATTATTACCATTGACAAAGATATTTATGAAAAATATTCTAAGCTGAAATCTAACAGCGCAGTTCAAGATTTTATGCAGTATATAAAGTTTGATAAAAATTTA